>JAAENP010000310.1 GCA_024224155.1 bacterium | reverse complement strand
TAAACGTCACGCGGTAGAAGGGGGGGGTTGTACAACGCAAAGAACACATAACGGGCGATGATAAGCGCTCCAACTACCGCCCCATATGCTGCGAAGACAGGATGGTAGGTGAACACATTGGATATCCGAATCAAGAGTATGAGGGAAGCCATCGCAGCAAAGAGGATCCAGAAGGCCATTTGAGATGGGCGTTCTATGCGGAGAAACTTCGATAGCCCTCCGAACCGGGTCGGGGCATCTAGCCAGGCGAGAGGCTTCTCGGGTGCTAGCGGCGAGGCTTGGATCTCAATCCGAGGACGGGGCATGTTGAAATGGCGGTGGGAGGTAGGGCGCCGCGACGCCGGTAGCGATGGCTGCTCAGGAAGTCCAGGTAGGAGCGCAGCTGCTGCCCCTGGAGGCGCAGCGGCAGGAGAGACTGGAGCCGGCCCTTGGCCCCTAGAGAGACTATCGAGTCCGACAGAGTATAGCAGCGGAGCTGATCCGGGCCGTTTGATTGGTGGAGCCGATCGGGATCGAACCGACGACCTCTTGAATGCCATTCAAGCGCTCTCCCAACGGAGCTACGATCCCTGGAATCCCCCTGGTGCGGGAGCGGGAGTGTAGCCGGGGCTCTGGCGGGTCGGCCGACACGGTGATCAGATGTCACGGTGTTCGGCCGTCGGCTCAAGATCCGCTCGGCGAGCCAACCTCCAAGGAATCAGAGAGTTAGGGTGGATTACCCGGCAGATCCTCAGCGATCTCCAGGGAGCCGAGCAAACACAGAGCAAACACGGCGCGGTCGCCTGTGACTGCGGAGGTTCGGTTCAGAGGATCTGCCCCACAAGGGGATCGCTCTTCACTGCCCGACAGACTCGGTTGGGGCCGAAAGGTAGTAGCGGAATAGGTTCAGGAAATCGTCTGATTTCGTGACCTGAGATCCGTCGACATCAGCAACTTTTCCGAACTGTCCACCTTCCTTGAGCGTCCTGACCTCAATCCGATCCTGCCAAGGCGAGGGTGTCGATTTGAGGTGGGCTTTGACGAGTTCATACAGATCCCCGGGTGCCCAGATCTCTAGCTTCTCAGTGCTAGCCAGCCACGCGAGATAGTGGAAAGGCAGCGATGGTTGGCCCTGAATGTAGAAGCCCGCAGGCGAGGCATACGTGGCACCGCCATCTGCTTCGAAGCTCTCGAAAGCCGCCACGAAGGCCTCCGCCTCCGCTTTTCTTCCACTGCCTGTCTTTACCCTTACAAAGGTCGCGCGGTCCATCTTCTGGGTGCCGCCCACTGGGGGTTTCTCATCGACGATCTCCTGACCGTACAGATCGACGGCCACCAACTCCTGATCGCCGGCCTCAAAGAGAGTCACCTCTGCAATCAGGCAACTGAAATGGGTGGCTCGATTGATGAACCGGACAGCGTCTTTAAGCCGGCTTTCGGCATGATCCATCACGATGAGCAAGGTGAGCTGCCCCAAGCGGAGCTCGACGATGTCCGCAAGAACCCGCAGTTTTTGCGGTCTTGTGAAGAGCTGGGCGGAGATCGAACTCACGCGCCTTCACGCTCTCTGAAGAGAAGGGACGCAATCGCTGGTCGCGACCTTGCGCTCGAACCTCGGAGTCAGGGCTCGGATGAGCGGCCTCATACGGGTAGGCCACGAAATCAGGATCGAGAAGCTCAAATTCACACCGTGGATCTCCTCCTGGGCCGGACCCAGGATATGGAGCTTCAAGCTCTCGGAGGGGTTGAAGGCTGCTCGACGATGACTGGGCTACTCACAGAGGGAACTGGCACGGCATCTACGGGTCGACCCCACCTCGATTCGAGACTGGGAGAGAGGCCGGAGCGTTCGGTTCTTCCGGTGTCGAAGACTCGTGAAGGACCTTCTCGACGAACTCGGTATTGCGATCGAGAACACGGTTGCGTTGAGTTAGCAGGTGGTTCGAATCTAGTGGCGCGTCACGTCCGATAAGGGCTACATCTCGGACGTAATCTGTCAACCAGATTTCTTGGCCAAGTCCCGACCGGGGCCTTGCCCACCTGTGTAAGGCCGCTCGTCCGAGCCCTGTCGTCGTGGTTCGAACGCAAGCTCGCCGCCACCGACTCCGTCTTGTCCCTTCAGGGTGGAGTCGGTCGCTGCAGCTGCGAGTCCTCGCGTCTATCGTCCACGCCGTCCCCAGCGCACGGTCCTCTACCGGGCTCTGGCCCAGCACTTCGAGCACTAGTGCCAGCCGCTTCTCGAGTAGGCTCCCTCGAGAGGCCGCCGGCCGAGAAGCCCGCCCTGCCGGTGCGGGTCGGCCCGCTGGGAGCTTGATCACGGAAAGCGTGGGGCGTCGAGGGGCCCGAAGCCGGTGCCGACCTCGCGGTCGAGAAAGGCGAACGCCTCCGCGACGCGGGCGGAGATCGTGCCCTTCGGGCCGGCGATCCGCTCTTCGAGGCCGACGCGAACGACGCCGCCCACGCCCGAGGGTCCGGTCTCGAGCAGGGCGTCGGCGCGCTCACCGGGCGCCGCGAATCGGAAGCCGGAGACTCCGTACGCGAGAGGCCTGGCGCCGCTCTCGAGCGGGGCCGAGGTCATCGACCAGCCGCCGCCGC
This sequence comes from bacterium, assembly GCA_024224155.1. Classification (NCBI taxonomy): domain Bacteria; species bacterium. The sequence continues at coordinate 14,688 of JAAENP010000310.1, read as the reverse complement.
GAGGGAAAGCGTCGATCGCCTCGAGTACGAGACTCTCCAGCATCCCCGGCCGGTGGTCCAGGTCGAGCCCGCGCCGAACGCACATCTCGAGCAGCTCGAGCGGAAGCTCCGGCATGCTGGCGCCTATCGTCCAGAGGGCGGCGCCGGTGCGCGGGTTGATCTCGGTGGCGCGCGAACCGTCACAGGTCAAGATGCCGTCGAGCGTGAAGCCACCGCGGAAGCCCGCCCGCTCGCGGAGAACGCCGCCGAGCCGCCGCGCGAAGCCCCGGATCTCCTCCCGATGCGGCGGTGGCGGGCTCCAATAGGTACCGTTGCCCGCGTAGCGGAAGCCGCAGGAGCCCCGCTCCCGCAGCACCACCAGCTCGACCGGCCGGAAGACCGCCACCTCGCGCTCGAAGACGATGCCGTGGACGCTGCACGGTTGTCCCTCGAGGAACTGCATGACGCGGACCCGGTCGCAGTGGCGGCGGAAGAATGCCAGGCAGGAGCGGGCGTCCTCGCGGCTTCGCACCCACCGCACGAAGTCGGCGCCGGCGTTGTACCCCTCGCGATCGTCGCCGGACCAGACCACGCCATCGCCGCGATCGAGCTCCCGGCTCGCCGCGAGCAGACCGGCGCCAGTCGCCTCGACAATCCGGCACGGCGCCTGCGGCAGCTCCGCCGCGCTCCAGAGCTCGTGCGCCGTCATCTTGTCCTCGAGGCGCTGCCATACCTCGGGGCGCGGCGCGAACGGTTGCCGGCCGCCGACCGAGGGCGGCTGGTGCTGGGCCCGGACCAGGACGAGGGCCTCCCGGTTCGGGTCGTAGGCGTCGAGCTCCCGCCTCGCCACTTCCGGCAGGTCGCCGAGGGCGGCGCGGTAGGACTTGAACGCGCCGAGCTGGTGCGGGGCTCCCGCGGCGCCGACCACGCGATACCGGAGCTCCGGCCCATCCGGAGTGGTGCCGGCGCCGAGGCTCTCAACGAGCAGGAAGGGCGGCTCGGAGCCGAGGTCGTGGAGGAGCCGGAGCCAGGCCGCGGAGTCGGTCAGGGAGCCGACCGCAAGGATCACCTTGCGGCCGGCGACAACCGGCGCAAGCCGCCGCCGGTAGAAGCCGGCCGTTTCGGAGTTGCTGATCGGGCCGGGCACTCAGCCGCTCGGGGCGAGGCGTTGGGCGAGGATGTGTCCCACGGTCCTCGGCAGGTCGGGCTGCGGATTGCCGGAGAACAACCGCCGGAACCCCTGGAACACCTCCTCGAAGGTGGTTCGTGAGACCGGTGTGTCGGAGAGCCGGATCAGCTCGGGAGATCCGAGACGCGGCCGCGCCCACAGGTTGACGACTACAACTCCGCCCGGCCTCAGAATGCGCCGGGTCTCACCCAGCGCGTGCGCGATCACGGTCCGGACCGCACGCTGCGCCTCTTCCGTCTCCAGCGCCGCCTTGCCGATGAAGCCCTCATAGTCGCGGCCGATCTCGTGGCCCTCGGCCCGGCAGCGCCCCATCAACGCCGTCAGCGCGCCGAGATGGAGCGATCCCAGGACGAACGGCAGGTGGACCGCGTCGAAGGAGCCGGAGTTGAACTCCAGAGGCGAGAGGAAGCGGCCGCTCGCGATGCTCGAGAAGTGCTTCCGGACCGCCTCGAGACTCGGTCTCCCGCGATCGTCGAGGGCCTCCGCGAGCGAATCGGCTTCGACTTCCTGGAATCCGGGCTCGAGACCGGAGTAGTCCGCCTGGCGCAGCCGGAGCTTGCCTGCGCTCGCGTGCCGGGAGTACTTCTCGGAGACGACCTCACAGGCCTGGCGCGAGAGCTCGATCGCCAGGACCTCGGCGACGCGGGGGTGCTCCAGTAGCTCGTGCACAGGGGTCTCGTAGGCGGTGCAGAGCAACACCCGCGCGGCGTCGCGGCCCCGCTCTTCCAGATGCTGCGCGATCTGTCGGACGGCGAAGGTGTTGTAGGCGTAGCGGGTCGCGGTGTTGACGTTCGGCGGGCCAGGAGCGGCTCTTATCGAGGCCCGCTCGAAGAGGAATCCCCACTGGTCCGTCATGCTGTCGCCGAGCGATCTCAGGAAGGGCGAACCTGCCTCCTCGACCGGAATCGCCGGGGTGGTCTCCGGCAGCTCCTCTGCGACCGGCATCTCCGCCGGCAGCTCGACCCGGGCGGGGAGCGACGGGAACCGCCCGGGCTCGAGCCACCTCGGGTCAAGGACGGCCGTAGCCACGGACGGCGGCGAGTCCGGGTCGAGCGCGTGCTGGAACCGCCAGACCCAGGTGCCTTCGATGTGGCGCTCTGCGTCGACCGCGGTGTCCGTGACCGCCGGCAGCGACTCGTCCCGAGATCCCGAATCTCCGTGCACGTCGAGAGTCAGCCCTGCGCCGTGCCCGGCAGTTGGTCGATCACGTCGACAATCCCCTGCACCACCGGATCGAGCCCGTCCCTGGTGGTGGCGCCTTTGAGCTTGGCCAGCTCCTGGCTTTGGCGCGCCACCTCGTCGACGGAGATCTCGTGGTGGACCGGCAGGACCGTCTTCGCCGCGCCCTGCAGTGAGGAGATCCACTCCAGCTCCTTGACGGTCCACGTCTTGGCGAAGAAGCTGGGGCTGAGTACGACGACTCCGGTGCGCGAAAACTTGACACCCCGGTAGAGGATCTGCGTCAGATCGTCGCCGATCTTGAGCTCGTGATCGTCGTACCAGGCCTTGAGGCCGGCCGCCTCGAGCTTCGCCACCAGCTCACGGACGACCGGTTTGTCTTCGCTGGCGTGGGAAACGAAAACGTCGTACGGCGCGATCAGGAAGTCCTCCCAGATCATGTCCACAAAGCCGCCGGTGACGTCCCGCAGCTTCCAGGTCCAGATCCACTCGTCCGGCCGAGAATCGGCGTCGGGCCCGACTAGGCCGTCGGCGTACTCGCGGGGGTGCTTGAGGATGTAGGCGGCACGGTGCAGGCACTCGTGAACCTCACCGGGCGGAGGCTTGGGGGAGAGCCACAGGCGCGGCTGCTTGCCCTGCCGCTGCCGGAAGGGCGGATTCGCCTGGCGGAAGCCCGAGAGATCCAGGACGTAGGTCATCCGGCGATAGTTCCGCTTGAAATCGAGGTCCTCCGCAAGGGGGTCGTCCAGGTGGAAGTGAGCGTTCCGGTTGCCCACGTCGAAGCCTTTGTAGATGTCGAGCCGGAGGAAGGGCCAAGGCTTCTTGTTCGGCGGCGTGAACTTTAGCTTGTACCTCCTGGCGCCGACCAGGAAGCCGGAGAGCGTCTTGTCGTCGGTCTTGTTTGGGATGTTGTGGCTCGCGACCAAGGCGCCGTCTTCGCGGGTCGCGTAGCGGATTTCGAACGGGGTCTTGCAGCGGTTGTCCTCCGCGAACCGCACCTCGCGGCGGAGTCGGCCCTCGGTCTCGGTGAAGACGAGCCGTTTCTCCTTACCCTTGTAAGTGGTGCTACCGCCGGCTAGCTCGAGGATCTGGGTGTTCTGGTCGAGCGTGAACGGTTCGGCCTCTAGATACGGACCGACCTTGATCTCGGTCAGGTAGTGCGAGATCTCGAAGGTCTGACTCATGCCGGCTGCCTCGCGGATACCCTACCAAGGAATATCGAGGCGACCGGACTCGATTGTTGTCGGTGGTTCTTCAGCGAGAAGGACTTTGAGTTCCAAGCTGCACTCCACCGAGCCTTGGGTTCACTGGAAGAAGAGCATCGAACCGATCTCTTGTTGCTCCGAGACGCTGCGGTGAAGACGGCGATGAAGGCAGCCAAAGATGATGTAAGAACTGCTCTGAGAGTGCTCGAGATTCTTCCTCGGTTTGGCGTCGGCGCCGTCGGGTCTGACGATCCAGACGAGCTTCGAAAGGACGCGATCATCGATAAGATAGACAGGCAGGATCGGCTCCGTCGACGGTTCGGCATGGCGGCTGCCGGAGAAGAGGTGATCGAAATGCTTGAAGATGGTGGTCTCCTCATATGGCCTAACGAAGAACCGGCTGATGAGGAGTGAGTTCGGCTGCGCCTTTCACCATGGGACCTCTGCCGGCTGGCGCCCGAGGTGTCCGATTCTGTCCGGTTGTGTCCATCGGACTGAGCCTTGAGGGGGCACTGCTCGTGTGACACAGTCTTGTGTCGCAGGCCGGGTGAGGCGAGTCGAAGAGGCGAAAGCGGAGTAAAAGAGCCGAAAATCCCGGAGGCATCAAATCGTTGTATTTCAGTAGTTTACCGGCAGGACGCCCTCGTTGAACGGTCTTGCCAGGCCAACCGAAAGGACTCCCTGCGTCCCAGCCAAGATCTGGTCGCTCTTTCGCCTTGAGCTGATACCGAGGTGGCCTCACCCGCTAGAAGCCCCGCATCGCGGCCGGCGTTTCTGGAAACACCCGGGAGATCACGAACTCTCCCTTCTCCCGACGTCAGGATCGCTCCTGTCCCACGCCGGATGGGCTGCCAGAGTATGGGACTTGAGTATCTCCGCTCAGAGAGTCACGATAGTCTGGAGGACGGACCCGAGTCGGCGCGGCCGGCAACAGGAGATACCCTTTGGGCTCCAGCGAAGATCTCGACGGGATTCGGTCCCGAATCGATGAAATCGACAGGCGGATTCTCGAGGCGCTCGCCAGACGTCGCTCACTGGTCGAGCACGTGGTGCGTGCCAAGGGGGCCGATCGGCCGCTCCGTGACGAAGGGCGCGAGAAGGAGCTCCTCGCCGAGTTGATTTCCGAGGGGCGAAAGCAGGGGCTCGACGCGCACTTCGTGACTCGCGTGTTTCACGAGATCATCGACGACTCGGTTCGCTCCCAGCAGCGGCATCTTCTGGAGGTCGCGAATCCCGAGAGCTCGGTGCGGCGGCGAGTCGGCCTCCAGGGCACAGTCGGCTCCTACAGCGAGATTGCCGCACGCAATTTCTTCTCCAAGGACGCCGACGAGACGTCCTTTATGGGCTACCCGACGTTTGCCGAAGTCGTTCGGGCCTGCGAAGAGGGACTCGTCGACCACGGCGTGCTTCCGATCGAGAACACCACCGCGGGGAGCATCAACGAAGTCTACGATCTGTTGACCCGAACCTCTCTTTCAATTGTCGGGGAGGAGCTTCTTCGTATCGAGCACTGCCTGTTCGCGGTCGAAGAGGTTCCACTCCATAAGATCCGGCGGATTCTCTCCCAGCCGCAAGCGCTCGCTCAATGCATGAAGTTCCTTTCGGGACTCGACCACTGCCGCCTCGAGTACTACACCGATACCGCGATGGCGGTTGAAAGAGTGAAACAGGACGAAGACATCTCGCAGGCCGCGATCGCCAGCGAGGCGGCGGGCCGGTTGCACGGGTTGCACCTGCTCCGGCGCGATCTCGCCGATCAGAAAGAGAATTTCACCCGCTTTCTCGTGGTCGCGCAGAAGCCGATTGCTGTCGACGAGCGGATCCGCTGCAAAACCTCGCTGGTGGTCACGGTACCTCACACCGAGGGCGCTTTGCTCAAGGCACTCGACGTCTTTCACCGGCACGGCATCAATCTGGCGAAGCTCGAGAGCCGGCCCAAGAAGGGCCAGCCGTTTCAGTACATGTTCTATGTCGACTTCGAAGGCCGACTCTCCGACCCCAAGGTGGAGCTCGCGCTCGACGATCTGCGCCGGGCAACCGCTTACTTGAAGATCTTGGGGAGCTATCCGGTTCACGATCAGCCCAAGACCCGGCCGGCGGTGGATGTTCCCGTTGCGGCCGTGGTGGACTCGGAGGCCATCGCCGATGCCGCGCTCGAGTCTTCGGAGGCCGAGGCAGTTCCGAAGATCGACGTCAGCTATCGGCTGGCCAGCCGGCACGGCCGCGCGGGCGATACGGTTCTGGATGTCAACGGCGTTCGAATCGGGGGCTCCGGCTTCGTGGTCATCGCCGGACCGTGCTCGGTCGAGTCGCGTGACCAGATCATGGCTTGTGCGCGATTGGTCAAGGAGTGCGGGGGCGAGATTCTGCGCGGTGGGTGTTTCAAGCCCCGGACCTCGCCCTACAGCTTTCAAGGCCTCGGCTACGAGGGCGTGGACCTGCTCGTCGAGGCCGGCCGCGAGTACGGCCTGAAGGTCATCACCGAGGTGCTGGCGCCGGCCGACGTCGGCCCGGTCGCCGAGCAGGTTGACGTTTTGCAGATCGGCGCGCGCAACATGCAGAACTTCACCCTGCTCAAGGAGGTCGGGCACGTCGACCGACCGGTGCTGCTCAAGCGCGGCATGATGTCGACGATCGACGAGCTACTCAACGCGGCCGAGTACATCCTGGCGCTGGGCAACCACCAGGTCATGCTCTGTGAGCGCGGCATACGAACTTTCGAGACCTCGACGCGAAACACACTCGATCTCGGGGCCATTCCGATTCTGAAGCAGATGACCCATCTGCCGATCATCGTCGACCCGTCGCATGCGGCGGGACAGCGCGACCTGGTGTCACCGCTGGCCATCGCGGCTCATGCGGTCGGCCCGCACGGCATGATGGTGGAGATTCACCCCGAGCCGGAGAAGGCCAAGAGCGACGGCCCGCAAGCTCTGCGATTCCCCGATTTCGTCGAGCTCATGCGGAGAATCATGAGTCCGGCCTGAACCTTTCGATGACCCCGCCCACGAGCTCCCAAAGCGTAGAATCGACTCGATGAGCGCCAAGACACTGTCCGCCAAGTCCGAGCTCGAACTGGCCTTTCTCGAAGATCACCAGCATTTGCTCAAGGGGCTGACCGAGATCCTGCAAAGGCTCGGCTCGAATGACCTCGACGCCGCGGTCGCCGCGGCCGAGCGGGTCGACGAGGCGGTCGGTCCGCACATGCGTTTCGAGGAAGAGGAGCTCTACCCTACGCTCCGCGCCGTGCTGGGCAACGACTATGTGAACCGGCTCTATGACGAGCACACCGAGGGTCAGCAGGCGATCGCGGAGCTGAGATCGAGAGGCCCGGAGCCGCTGACCGAGGACGACAAGGCAAGGCTCATGGAGGCCGTCGAAACGACACTGAATCATGCCGTCTCTTGCGGCACGCTCCTGTCTCACCTCGATGCTCTCGACGAAGCTCGACAGTCCGCTCTGCTCGAGCGCCTTGTCGAGCTGAGGCACGAGAAGCAGCTCTGGAGCGAGTACGGCCGCTAGGACATGTGCAGGCTCTACGGATTCCGAGCCAACCAGGACACCAAGGTCGAGTGCTCTCTGATCTACGCCCAGAACGCGCTCATGGCGCAGAGCAAACGAGACGCTCGTGGCGGCAGTCACACCGACGGGTGGGGCATCGGTTTTTTCAACGATTCAAAGCCCATCGTGGAGCGCCGCGTCACGGCGGCGTACGAAAGCGCTCATTTTGCGACCACCGTCGAGAACGTCTACTCGCGGGCAGTCATTGCCCACGTGCGCAATGCCACCGTGGGCGAGCTAGCCCTCGAGAATACCCATCCCTTTGCCTACGGCCGGTGGGTCTTTGTCCACAACGGCACCGTTCGCCCCTTCGATCGACTCGAGGCCGAGATGGAGCCCGAGATCGCGCCGCGGTTGGCCGCGTTGCGTCGGGGAACGACCGACAGCGAGTGCGCGTTCTACTGGTTGCTGAGCCGGTTCGAGAAGGCGGGAGTCGACATCGAGGCCGTCGGCTCCGAGGCCGCCGGCTCAAAACCTGGTGACGCCGATGAGCTGGCCCTGCTTCTGGGGGAATCGGTTCTGGAGCTCGAGAGGCGAAGCGCCGCCGGCGGGCGATCGAGACCGGCGATGCTGAACTTCTTGCTCACCGACGGCAACGTTCTCCTGGCATCGCGCTGGCAGCGTGACCTTCACCTGCTCGAGCGCGACGGTGTCCGCGATTGCGAGATCTGCGGCATTCCGCACGTTCACCAAGAGGGGGAGGCCCGTTACCGAGCCACGGTGGTTGCCTCGGAGCCGATCTCCCAGGAGGATTGGCGCGAGGTTCCGGACGGCTCGGTCGTAGCCGTCGGGGCGGGCCTCGAAGCCAGGATTCACCCGTTGAGGAGGTGAATCGAGTCGATCGCGAGCCGGAGCCGGTCGCGAGCTTCCCGGCGAACGACCTGCTCGGCATGATCCCAGCTGTCAGCCAGAGCGATGATGTGGATGCTCGAGCGCGGTTCGAGACCTCTGGGGTTGAAGACCAGGAGATGGCCGCGTCCGGTGCGGATGTCGTAGAGATCCTCACCCAGGATGTCGAGCACGTCGCTGAAACTGAGCCGATCGAGTCCCTCTACCTTCGTTTCGCGAGTGGCGTAGGGTTGTCGTCGCCAGTCGCCGAAGATCCGGTTCATGAGGGTCATCGGCAGAGAGGTGCCACCCCACCGGCCATTGCACTCGACAAAGCACACCCGGCAGTTCTCGAGGTCCTCGCCGACGAGGACAAGATCGAACGAGCAGCGCCCGATGTAGCCCAGCTCCTGGAAGAGAACGGTCAGGAGCCAGGCCCTCTCGACGATAACTCGCTCGAGCGCTTGCGGCAGGCGAGCCGTTCGGCTGCCCATGAAAAAGCCCTCCCTGCCGGAGACCATCTGTTGGAACAGGCCTTCGACGATGGGGAAACCCTCGCCAGGAGGCGGAACCCAGATCTGAACGGAGGGAGCCGACAGGACGTCTGCTTCCCAGCTTCCGACCAGCACGTGTTGTCTGCCCTCCCATTCGAGGTCGGCTAGGCGGGTCTTGAGAGACGCACCGATCTCCGCCAGGCTGAGGGTGCGGAATCGGACCGAGCGCAGGACTAGGTTTCCGGCGCCGCCGGCCGAGTCCGGGATCTTAATCACCAGCTCGCGTGAATTAGCCGCCAGTTCGCGAACCAGTCGTGACAGGGTGGCGTAGTTCCAAACATGATGAGTGGGCAGGACGGCGTCCGGTCCGAGGAGTCGTTTGGCGATGTCGGCGAACCAGACCTTGTCGTTGACGCTCTTGGTCAGCGACGGTGGCGGCCCGATCACCTCGACTGCTCGGTTGGCCGCACGGCTCAACTTCGTGGCCAGCACCCAGACCGGCAGCGTTGCCATGTGCGGATGCAGGTAGCGAAGCCGATCCGCCTTGACCTCCTGGAGCAGGCGCTGGCGAATCTCTTTGTCGGTCCAGCAGGCGCTCGCGACGGCCAGGGGGTTCTTGGATCGGGCGTTCAGCCAGGACACCGAGCCGAGACCGAGCTGCGCCGAGGAATACGCTTCGAACTCGGGCACGTGCCGGCCGCATACCGCGACGAGATCGCCGCTATCGGCACGCAGCCGGGCTCGATCCTGTACACACGTGACGTCATAAAATCGACTCAGAAGCGGGATGCTCGAGAGGTCGTCGAGATGCAGTGTCGGCGCGTCGAGGAGTTCCTTAGGGGTCGATTGCCGCACCAAGGGTCCGGGCTGGAGGTCCGGTTGCTGATCGAGAAGCAGCCGTGCGAGTCTACGGGCTCGGTCGAGTGCTTCCGAGCTCGCTGCGGGCTCGTAGTGCCGAACGATGGGTATACGGCTCACGGGCGGATCACGCCCCCACTTCTTGTTGTACGCCTTCTGGAAGGCTCCGGTCAAGCCCCGCGGGATCCGGCGCTATGGGCCGTGACCACTCTCGAACGCGCGCCAGACTTTCGTGATCCCGGCCCGCTTTCCTTCGAGCCAATCCCGGGCCGCCGACAGTCGAGTCTCCAGATAGGCGAGATCCAGATCACCGGGCGCGCCGAGGTGCCGGCGAGCGCGCCAGCTCTCGGCCGGGTCTTCTGGGTCCGTGGCGGCTGCCGGCGGGTAGGCGGTTTCCGGGTCGGCTGCCACCTCCCGGTAAGCGTCCCGAAATGCTTCACCTTCGGCCACCCGCGCGTAGACAGCATCGGTCGCGGCAGTTGTTGGAAGGATCGCCTGCCGGCAGCGTTCGCGATCGACCGTGATCGTTTCGAGCACCCGCACCATGGCCGCGCAGCAGTCGGTGGCCAGCGGCAGGCCTCGCAGGAAGGGCTCCTTGGTCAGCTGAAGGTCGCGGTGATAGCCGACACCGACGGCCCCGTAGATGCCGGTGACCTCGGCGTGGAGTGCTCGACAGCGCCCGGCCGAAGCGCGGATGATCTCGAGGACGTCCGGATTGCGCTTCTGCGGCATGATGCTCGATCCGGTCGTCGTATCTGAGCCTAGCACCAGGTAACCGAGCTCTTCGGTCGAGTAGCGGATGAGGTCCGAGGCCAGCCGGCCTAGGTCGGTCGTGATCGAGGCGGCGACTGCCAGGGCAAGCGCCTCGGTTCGGCCGCGGTCGTTCTGGACCGCCAGCGTGTTGACCTGGACTCGGTCGAAGCCCAGGAGCCGAGCGACGAGCTCGCGGTCGAGATCCAGGGCCACGCCGAAGCCCGAGGCGCTGCCCAGCGGAGAGCGATTGAAGTGATCGTAGGCCGTGCGCAGCCAGGACACCTCGTCGAGCAGCGTTTCGGCGTTGGCGGCGAAGAAGTGGCCGAGCGTGGACGGCATGGCCTGGCGGGTGTGAGTGGTGCCCGCGATGCTGGTTTCGCTGTGCTCCGCGGCGAGTTTGGTGGTCGTTTCGACCAGGCTCAGCAACTGCTCGGCGAGATGCAGGACCGCCTCCCGACCCCAGAGCCGCAGGGCCGCGATCACTTGATCGTTTCGGCTGCGCCCGGTGTGGATCTTGCGCCCGGCCTCTCCGAGCTTGGCGGTCAGCCGGTTTTCGATGGCGGTGTGGCCGTCCTCCTCGGATGGCTCGATCTTGAAGGTCGCCGCCTCCTTCGCGATAGTCCGGAGCTCGGCGACCAGGCCGGCCAGCTCGGCCTCGGTGAGCACGCCGATCTCGGCCAGCATGCGAGCGTGCGCGGCGCTCGCCAGAGCGTCGAAGGCCACGAGCTCGCGGTCGAGCTCCGGATCTCGACCCACGGTGAGGCGCGAGACGAGCTCGTCGACCGGCGCTCTTCCGCGGTCCCACAGGGTGCTCATCGGTCTCCCGTACGGACAATCATTCGGTGCGCTTTGAGACGGAGGGCGTTGATGCGGATGAAGCCGCGGGCGTCGGTCGCGTCGTAGCCGCCCTCGACGTCCATCGAGGCCAGGTTCTGGTCATAGAGAGAGCTGGGCGATAGCCGGCCGCGGACACTCACCCGGCCCTTGGAAAGGCGCAAATGAACGTCGCCGTCGACGAGCTCCTGGGCCTGGGCGAACGCTGCGCGAATGAAGTCCATCTCCGGACTGAACCAGAAGCCGTTGTAGATCAACTCGGCGAACTTGGGCGACAGACTATCGCGAAGGCGAAGAACCTCCCTGTCCATGGCGATGCCTTCGAGGTCTCGAAGCGCGGCGTGGAGAACCGTGCCGGCGGGAGTCTCGTAGACGCCCCGCGATTTGATTCCCACAAAACGATTCTCGACGATGTCGATACGACCGACTCCGTGCAAGCCGCCGAGCTCGTTGAGGCGCAGATAGAGCTCCAGAGGATCTTCGATCGGTTCGGTTCCACCTTCTTCCAGGAGTGCCACCGGTCGGGCGTCACTGAATCTCAAAGTGATCTCGGCGGGCTGGTCGGGCGCGTCGAGCGGAGAGCGCGTCAAGCGGAACATCTCATCGGATGGGGCGGCGGCTGGATCCTCCAGAATCCCGGCCTCGTAGCTGCAGTGCATCAGGTTCTCGTCCGTGCTGTAGGGCTTGCTCTCAGTCACGTCGATGTCGAGGCCCTGCTCGGCGGCATAGCGAAGCAGGTCCTTGCGACCTTGAAAGCGCTCCAGAAACTCGCGGTCCTTCCAGGGCGCGACCACGGTCATGTTGGGAGCCAGGGCCGCATAGGCGAGCTCGAATCGAACCTGATCGTTACCCTTCCCGGTTGCGCCATGAGAGAGGGTCGTTGCGCCGCAGGCGCGCGCCGCTTCGACCTGCTGCTGGGCGATCAACGGGCGTGCCAGGGCCGTGCCGAGCAGATAGCGATTCTCGTAAACCGCGTTGCCGGCTATGGCGGGAAGGATGAAATCGCTCACGAACTCTCGACGCAGATCTCCGACGACGACGTCGCTGGCTCCCTGGGCGCGGGCGCGGGCCGAGACGGCGGCGAAGTCCTCCTGCTGGCCGACGTTGGCCACGAACGCGACCACGTCGTAGCCGCGCTCCTGCAGGAAGCGGAGAATGCAGGCCGTGTCGAGCCCGCCGCTGTAGGCCAATGTGATCTTGTTGCTCATGGCGACTCCCTGTAAAAAAAAAGCCCCCGGCCTCTGCGGCCGGGGGCTCATGTCTTCGAACGAGGATCGGGTTCTCAGGTCATGGATGCCCCGGGCCGCCGGCTACCGCCGGCTACCGGCAATCACCGCCGATCGCCGTTCGCGTCGAGCCCAGAGTGTCTGAAGAACGCCCATGGAGGGCGAACCATAAGGCCGCCCCTGCCGCCTGTCAAGATGGAGCAAGGTCAGGATGGCCGCCACCCGGAAGCGCGCCGGACGGTCTGATAGGTCGCGAAGAGAGCGGCCAATACGACGAGTCCTGCGATCGGGACGAGGAAGCCGCGGCTCAGCGAGCTCTCGACGGCAGCCGAGGCCTCGCCCGAGGCTTCGGACAATCGACCGGTCAACCAGGGCAGGACCGCTCCGCCGAAGCCGCCGCAGGCCATGATCAAGCCGGCGAAGCGGGATCGGCCCGAAGCCGTGACCGCCGCCAGGATCGAGATGGTCAGCGGATACAGAGCCGCGAGTCCCAGGCCCGCGAGAAGTGCGCCTCCGGCAACGGCTGCGCGGGAGTCAGCCAGAAATAGACCGACCGCGCCGGTCCCTGCCACGAGCAACGAAGCTGAGTACACGGCCGTCTCGGTGAGGCGGCGGAGTGCGATGGCCGCGATGGCTCGGCCCACCAAGACCGCGGCCCAGAAACCGGAGCCGATAATCAACGAGAGCGCCGAGCGCTCTGCCGAGAACTGGTCCGACAGCGCCACCAACCAGCCGCCGATCGAGATCTCGGTGCCGACGTAGAAAAAAAGCAGGGCGGCGACCAGTGAGAGCATCGGAACCGACGGGCCGGCGCTATGTGCCCCGCCGTCTTCGGTGGTGTCGGCGATCGCGGGATTGCGGAGCTTGAAGGCCAGGGCCAGGCTTGCACCAACGGAAAGCAGTCCAAGAAGCCTGAGCAGCCCGAAGGCGCCGAGCGAGTCCGCGAACACGGCGAACAGCAGAGGCGAGATCATCGCTCCGATGCCCCAGATGAGGTTGAGCGTAGAAAGCGCCGCACCCCGGTTCTCGGGGTTCCAGCGGGCGACCGTGAGGTTGGAGCCCGAAATCAAGAGGCCCAGTGAGAATCCCGAAACCGCCATGAAGAGACGGGCCAGAGGCCAGCCGCCGAGAACGAGTCCGAACAGCGAAACCGCCGAGAGCGCATAGCCGGTGACGATGCTCCGGCGCAGGTTGATACTGGATACGATCGCTCCGAGCGAGCTGGCGGTGAACTGGGCCAGAAAAAGGGAGCCGGTTTGGGCGTGGTCGATGCCCCAGGCTTCCTCGAGCACCGGGATGAGGGGGCCCAGGACCACGGCCATCACTCCGGTCAGGAGAAAGCCGGATCGAAGCAGCATCCGCTCCGAGATCGAGGCGATCGGCCCGAGCGAGCGGGGCGTATGAGTTTCAATCATGTCGGGAGTGTCGAGTTCCGTTGGGTGCCGGCATTGTAGCTGTGAACCGCGGCGGACGGCCGCGCGTATAGCAGCTGATAGGGTCGCCCGCTATGTTGCTCGTGCTGCTGGTCGTTTGCGTTTTCTTTCTGGCCTGGGCAAACGGTGCCAACGACAACTTCAAGGGTGTTGCGACGCTCTACGGCAGCGGCACGACGACCTTCCGGACGGCCCTGATCTGGGCCACCGGAGCTACGCTCGCCGGGAGCGTGCTCTCGGTGGCCTTTGCTTCGAAGCTGGTCAGTGCGTTTCGCGGCAAAGGGCTGGTGCCCGACGAGTTTCTCGGGGTGGGCCTTCTGGTGGCCGTCGCCGGGGCGGGTGCCGCGACGATTCTCCTGGCCACGTTTCTGGGCATGCCAACTTCGACCACGCATGCGTTGACCGGTGCGCTCGTCGGTGCCGGCCTGGCGGCAGCCGGGACCTCGGGAGTGGGTTGGGGAGCGCTGGCGACGAAGTTCGCGCAGCCGCTTCTCCTGAGCCCCTTGCTCTCGATAGCGTTCACGGCGCTGCTCTATGTCGTCTTCCGTTTCGCGCGCGAGCGATTGCAGGTCGAGAAGGAGACCTGCGTCTGTGTCGGAGAACGGGGCGAGAGAGAGCTCGTTCCGTTGGGCGCGGTCGGAATGTCAGCGTTGGCTGGAGCTCCGGCCATCGAGGTCGGTGTCGGGCAGGCCAGTGAATGCGTCGAGAGGTATGCCGGTCGGGTGTTCGGGATCCGGGCGCAGGGAGCGGTGGACTTCGTTCACTACCTGAGTGCCGGAGCGGTGTGCTTCGCGCGGGCGGTCAATGACACCCCCAAGATCGCGGCGCTTCTTTTTGGCGTGGTGGCGCTCGGAAGCTCGCTGACGACGCCAGTGCTGGGCGCGGTCGCGCTTGCCATGGCCGCCGGCGGATGGCTGCACTCGCGCAAGGTCGCCGAGACCATGTCCAAGCACATCACCGAGCTCAACACCGGTCAGGGGCTGACCGCCAATCTGATGACCGCTGTTCTGGTTCTGGGAGCGTCGCGGATAGGTGTGCCTGTGTCGACGACCCACGTATCTTGCGGGGCGATCTTCGGTATCGGGTTGGTCAACGGCAAGCTCGAATGGAGCACGATCGGCAAGATCGCGGCGACTTGGCTGACGACCC
>JAAENP010000309.1 GCA_024224155.1 bacterium | reverse complement strand
GGCTGTAGCTCTCCCGCGGCAGGTTCATCTCGCCATCCAGAGGATGCAAGCTAGCCTCCCCGGCTCGGGCGTACCCCGTACGTGGCACGCCGATCTTGCCGAAGCTCGTAACCAAACTCCGTGGGTGGCTTCGCTTCTCTGCCCGCCTCACGCCTTCGGCATCGATGACCGGACCCTCTGCCTCCCCCGGAGCCCGCATCTGCACATGGGCGGCCAACAGCTTGCGCAGCAACTCCCGGCCCTCTTCCTCCAGCCGCCGCTCGAGATCGCTCTCCGTCATCTTTCCCGCCTCCATCGACCTGAGAAATTCCGCCATCGCTCCGAACTGCTCTCCCGCCTCCTCGAATCCATCGTCCTCTGGGCTTCGAGCAAGTGCAAGGCCCATGCGACCTCCTCGGGCCCATCACTTCGCGCCGCTCCATTGCGGCTCCAATCTGGCCCGGGAAACCACCTTGTCACACGCATCAAGATTTGTCCAGCCCCGAGAGACCAACTCCATGGAACCACGCCAATATTGGCCGTCGACGTGCAAGGCCCTTCCGGGTTCTGTGCGGGTTCTTACTGATGGAGGCGCGACGGGCGTCCCAATCCCTCGGCACGGGATCGTGTGCCGGTGCTCGCGTTTGTCAAGGCTCCCCTTCGGCACCTCTCTCCTCGCGGACTCGTCGCTCGGTGGCCTTGACAGCCCCTGCGCGCCGGCAGGTCGGGGAGATGCCGGGGGATTGCCCGCAAGAATGGCTGGGGCTGAAGCCAGGTGCTGTCGCTGCCCGTGGCGCTTGCCTGTCACGCCCCGTTTACGCCTGGCCGAGAGAGGCTGCGTCGGCGCATCAGCTCCGATCGACCCACACGAAACCCGGATGGACCGCGTGCAAAGGTCGGCCGTTCCTGCTCGTTTGCGAACCGAGAGTGGGCACTAAACCACTGAAAACAAGCGCTTTCATACTCTATGAAAAGGAGCCGCACTCGTTTGACGTCCCAGTTCTTGCCACGCCGCGAGATCTCCAGCGCAAGAGCCTTCTCGGTTCGCCTCGAAAGAGCACAGGAAGCGGCCAGCAGGTACACTCCCGGCTCGGGGTCGGGCGGATCGTCGAGTACTTTCTTGAGTTCCTTCGCGGCCGGTGAAGGGCCGAAGCTCCGCGTTCGCTTGGCCTGTGTCGCCCATCGCAGGCCGTTCGGATCGGTACTCACGATGTCACATCCGCC
>JAAENP010000308.1 GCA_024224155.1 bacterium | reverse complement strand
GGTGCTCAATCTCTCCTCCAGCGCCCCGGTGCGCTCCCACGACTGGGACGCTCCGCTCAACCAGGCCGTGATGCAAGCCTGGCAGGCGGGCATCGTGGTCTTGGCCTCGGCCGGCAATGGCGGCCCGCTGCCGATGACCGTCGGCGTGCCCGGCAACCTTCCCTACATCATCACCGTCGGCGCCATGACCGACTCGTTCACGCCCCAAGACCCAAGCGACGACCGCCTGACCACCTTCACCGCGGCCGGACCCACCGCCGAGGGCTTCGTCAAACCGGATGTCGTCGCGCCCGGCGGCCACATGGTGTCGTTGATGAGCATCTTCTCGGAGATCGCCAGCCAGCACCCCGAATACCACGACGGCGGTTTCTACTTCATGATGACCGGCACGTCGCAGGCCGCGGCGGTGGTGAGCGGCCTGGTCGCGCTCATGCTCGAGGCGCAGCCGGCGCTGACGCCGGACCAGGTCAAGACTCGGCTCATGAGGACGGCCAAGGCCGCGATCAAGCCGGATGGACAACTGGCCTTCGGCATCTTCCAACAGGGAGCCGGCCTGGTCGACGCCTACGACGCAGCACTCGCAACCAGTGAGGACGAGGACTCGGAAAGAGCCAATCGCGGCCTTGATATCGACAACGATCTCGCCGGCCTCGAGCACTATACCGGCCTGGTCCGCCAGGCCGAGGACGGCAGCTTCTACATCGAGGGCCTGAACGGCTTCCTCTGGACCGATGGGTTCCTGTGGACCGATGGCTTCCTGTGGACCGACGGCTTCCTGTGGACGGACGGCTTCCTCTGGACGGACGGCTTCCTCTGGACCGATGGCTTCCTGTGGACCGACGGCTTCCTGTGGACCGATGGCTTCCTGTGGACCGATGGCTTCCTCTGGACCGACGCGCTCACGGAACCCATGTCGATCAACACCTGGGTCGAGCAGGAATAACTCAGCGACCGCTCAAAGAAACGGATCACGAACCATGACAAAAGAACACCGACCGATCGCTTCCCTCCTTCGCCGCGCGGCCCTCACGTCGTGTCTGGTGGCGCTCCTGCCGATCACGGCTGCCTCGACACAATCCGATCGCCCGGTCACCCAGGCCGATTCGGAGCAGCAGGTCACGACGGCGGACAAAGGCAAGAACAAGGTCAAGCAAAACAACGCATTCGCCGGAAAGGTGAACGTGATCCTCACCTTCAAGACTCCCCCGGGACTCGCGGACGACAACGAGATCAAGGGTCTCGGAGGCAAGATCAAGCACAAGTTCCAGCACTTCAAGATGCGGGCGGCTCGCGTGCCGGTGGCTCGCCTCGCCAGCCTCATGGACCACCCACGCATCTCCCACGTCAGCCTCGACGAGCCGGTCGAGGCGAGCTCGGTGTCAGCTCGCTACACGGCGGGACATCCCTACTACGCCACGGCTCCGGACTTCAACAACACGACGGGCAGTCCGACTGTCGCGATTCTCGACTCTGGGCAAAGCCCCCATGTCGACATCTGGCCGACGCCGCAGCAGTTCGATTTCTTGAATGGCTCACCTGTCTACGGCCTCAACGATCCCTACGGCCACGGCACACACGTCACCGGCATCATCGCCGGCGACGGATACAGCTCGAACGGCAATTACAAAGGCATCGCACCGTATGCCCACCCCCTCTCTCTGCGAGTTCTCGACGCTGACGGGCGCGGCGTGACCTCCGATGTGATCGCGGCATTGGACTGGGTGCTCACAAACGCGACCGCCTACGACATTCGCATCGTCAACATGTCGCTGGGTAAGGCCGTCGAGACCGAGCAATCCTACGACCCGCTAGTTCAGGCCGTGGAGCAGGTCTGGGACGCCGGCATCGTGGTCGTCTGCTCCGCCGGGAACTACGGTCGCGACGGCAATTTCACCATCACCAGCCCCGGCAATTCCCGCAAGGTCATCACGGTGGGCTCGCTCACCGACAACGGCACCAACAGCCCGGATGACGACTACGTCTCGACCTACTCGTCGCGAGGTCCGACGGCCTACGACCACATTCTGAAACCCGATCTTCTGGCACCCGGCAATCGCTTCATCTCGCCGATCGCCTACGGCTCGGCTCTCCTGACCGAGCTCCCGGACCGGGAGGTGCCCTGCGGCAACAGCTCTTGCTCCGGAAGATACCTCGAGCTCAGCGGCACCAGCATGGCCGCGGCCGTGGTCTCGGGCGCGGTCGCCCTGATGCTCGATCAAGAGCCCACACTCAACCCGGCCAGCGTCAAGGCCCGGCTGATGCGCTCGGCGCGCAAGATCGAGGGTGACCCGACGGCCACCGGAGCGGGCGTCCTCGACATCCAGGCGGCGCTCAACGACAACGGATGGGTCAAGCAGGCGCTTTCGCCCCAAATGGCGCGTCACGAGGAAGGCGAGGTCGTCCTGGTCGAGGATACGGCTCAGCTCTGGGGCGATGAGTCCTGGAGTGCCGGTTTCCTCTGGAATGACGGCTTCCTGTGGTCCGACGGCTTTCTGTGGGGCGACGGCTTCCTGTGGTCCGACGGCTTCCTCTGGAGCGACGGTTTCCTGTGGTCGGACGGTTTCCTCTGGAATGACGGCTTCCTGTGGTCCGACGGCTTCCTCTGGAGTGATGGCTTCCTCTGGTCCGATGCGGTCACCGATGCCGATCCCCTGCTGGGGCTTTCGGCCAACGGTGTCGACCTCTCGGATGACTAGGCTCCCTGCAGGTATGGAGGAGTCAGTATTTCACTGATCCGCCGAATTTATGGCGCCGCACCGCCACTCTTCGCTACCACTCGAGAATGGGCGGCCGTCGGTCTCGGAGACGGCCGCCCTAATCTATTGATTTCATGAGGTTTCTAACCCACAGAGTTGCCGCAAAGGACGCTGGGGCACGAGCGTGCTCGAGTCCGAAACTGGCACGACCGTTGCGCATATGGCAATAGTCATGATGGGCAACAGGCACTCTCTCGCGCGGTCTCTCATCGTCGCCATCACCTGTGGTCTCGCCGCCCTCCCGGCGGCCGGCTCACGGCCCGAAAAGAACCTCCGCTTCCAGAGAATCTCACTCGGAGACGGACTCTCTCAGGCCGCGGTCGACACGATCATCCAGGACCGCCGAGGATTCATGTGGTTCGGGACCAAGGAGGGACTGAACCGATTCGACGGCACGAATTTCATCGCGTTTCAACACGATCCGGCCGACCCGGCTTCGCTCTCCCACGACTCGGTCCGGGCGATCGTCGAAGACCAGCACGGCGCGCTTTGGATCGGAAGTGACAATGGCGGACTGGACCGCTTCGACGAGAGTACCCAGACCTTCACTCACTTCCGCCATGATCCCGAGAATCCCAATAGCCTCGGCAGCGATCGCGTGCGGACCATCCATCTCGACATCGATGGAGCCCTCTGGATTGGAACCGACGGCGGCGGGCTGAGCCGGTTCGAACCCAAGACGGGATCGTTCACCCGCTACGCTTCCGACCCCGACGACCCGTTCAGCTTGAGCCACCAGCACGTGCGGGATGTGCTCCGGGATTCGGCCGGGCGACTCTGGGTCGGCACGGAAGGCGGAGGGCTCAACCTGCTCGATGTCGAGAGCGGACGCTTTCGCCGGTTCCGTCACGATCCGGCGGACAACCGAACCATCAGCGGGGATCACATCTACTCCGTCTACGAATCCGGCGCCGGCGGCCTGTGGATCGGTACGAGGGCCAACGGCCTCAACCGGCTAGATCCAGGAACCTCGCGCTTCCACCGCTACGAGCATGACCCCAGCGATCCCACCAGCCTCTCCGCGGGCGTCGTTCGCTGCATTTTTCAAGACCGCAACGGCGTGCTTCTCGTCGGTACGGACGAAGGCCTCAGCGAGTGGAATCCCGCTACCGATAGCTTCAAGGTCTACCGGCATAACCCCGCCGACCCTTTCAGCCTGAGCGACAGTCGTGTGGACGCGATCTACCAGGATCGCGGAGGCGTTATTTGGCTGGGTACAAAGATCGGCATCAACAAATGGAATCCGGCCACCGGGTCGTTCCCCCACTACAAGGCAAGGAAAGACGATCCGTCGGAGTTGAGCCACGACTACGTGACCTCGTTCGCCGAGACTGCCGACGGAGCGGTCTGGATCGGTACGGTTCAGGGACTGAATCGACTCGACCGCGACCGTCAAAGCTTCAAGCGCTTCCTCCACGATCCCGAGAACCCCGGTAGCTTGGCCTCAAGCCGCGTCGGATCGCTCATGGCCGATCGCAAGGGCGGTCTCTGGGTCGGCACGGTTCGAAACGGCGTCGACTATATGGCGCCATCGTCGACCACGTTCATACACTTTCGACACAGCCCCGACGACCCAGGGAGTCTCAGCTTCAACAGCGTGATCGCGCTCTACGAAGACAGTCTGGGCACGGTCTGGGTCGGGACCTACCGTGGCGGCCTCAATCGCTTCGACCCGGAGAGGGGTGGCTTCATCCGCTACCGTCACGATCCCGACGACCCAACGAGCTTGAGCAGCGATCGGGTCGTGGCGATCTTCGAAGACTCGAGAGGCAACTTCTGGGTCGGGACCGACGGTGGTGGAATCAACCGCATGGACCGCAACCGCGGCACTTTTGTGTCCTACGAGAACGATCCAAGAGATCCCACGAGTCTGAGCAGCAGTCATAGCTGGACCATCTCGGAGAGCGCCGACGGGGACCTCTACATCGGCACTCAAGGCGGCGGTCTCAACCGCTGGAAGGCTGCAGATCGTGACGCCGGCCGAGCCGCTTTCAAACGCTATTTCAAGAGAGACGGACTCTTGAGCGCCGTTCTCTACGGCATGCTCTGGGACGACAACGGCCAGCTCTGGGTGAGCTCGAACCGCGGCCTTGCCGTCTTCGACCCGGCAGCGGAGATCTTTCGCAACTACAACACCAGCCACGGGCTCCAGAGCGAGGAGTTCAACATCGGCGCCGCATTGCGAGCCCACGACGGTCAGATGTTCTTCGGCGGCATCAACGGGTTCAACGCGTTCTACCCGGAGAACATCCGCACCAACGACCACATACCGCCCGTTGTGCTGACCGGCGTCCTCAAGCTCAATGAAGCGGCGACCTTCGACAAGCCATTGCCCGAGCTCGACGAGATCGAGCTCGGCTACAAAGACACCATGGTTACCCTCGACTTCGCGGCTCTCGACTTCACCGCCCCGGAGAAGAACCGCTACCGCTACATTCTCGAGGGCTTCGATCGCGACTGGGTGGACCTTGGAACCCGCAATCGCGCGACCTATACCAACCTGGACGCCGGCGAGTACGTTTTCAACGTCCAGGGCGCCAACAACGACGGAGTATGGAACGAGGAAGGATTCTCTCTCAAGATACGGGCACTACCGGCTCCCTGGGCGACCTGGTGGGCCTACGGTTCCTACGCGTCAATCGCGGCCCTGATCGCTTTGTACTACCTCCGGGCCCAGCTCCGTGAACGGACCCGAGCCAAGCAGTTGGCCAAGGCCAATCTCTCCCTGGAAGAGGAGATCGGCCGGCGCCTGGCCAAGGAACAAGCGCTCTTTCGAGAAAAGGCCAAGGCCCAGGAGTACTTCCAGGTCGCCGAGGTCATCATGCTGGTGCTCGACAGCGACGGCAACATCGTGCTGGTCAACAGCAAGGGCTGCGAAGTTCTCGGTTACGACGAGGCCGAGCTCATCGGCCGCAATTGGTTCGACACCGTCGTCGCCGAGCCGGCCCCCATCCGAGACCGCTTCGCCAACAACCAGGCCCAGGTCTGCACCGAGTACTCGGTGATCACGAAGACAGGAAGCGAGCGAATCGTCGCCTGGCAAACCACCTACTTGAGTGACGAGCAAGGACAGCCGGCCGGCACTTTGAGCTCGGGATCCGACATCACGAGAATCAAGAGGCTCCAAGAAGAGAAGGAATCCGCGGAGACCGCCAGCCGAGCCAAGTCTCAATTCCTGGCCAACGTGGGTCACGAGATGCGGACCCCGATGAACGGCGTGCTCGGAATGCTGGAACTGTTGATGAACAGCAACCTGGACTCTCAGCAGACGAACTGCGCGGAGAAGGCTCGTCGATCGGCCGTCAACCTGCTCGGAATCCTCAACGAGATCCTGGACTTCTCGAAGATCGAGGCCGGAAAAGTCGAACTCGAGTACGTGGATTTCGATCTACGCGAGATCACCAATGAAGTCGTCCAGCTCTTCACGGAGCCGGCTCGACAGAAGGGCCTCCAGCTGCGGACCACCCTGCCTCGCACCCTGCCGACCGCGCTGTGCGCCGACCCGACCCGGTTGCGCCAGGTGCTGATCAATCTGGTCGGCAACGCGGTCAAGTTCACCGATTCCGGCTACGTCGAGTTGGAAGTCAGCGCCTTGGAGACGGCGGACGAAGAGATCCGGCTCCGCTTCTGTGTCCAAGACACCGGGATCGGCATCGAGCCCGAACACCGTGCGACCATATTCGAGTCTTTCCAGCAGGCCGACGGATCCACGACCCGAAACTACGGCGGCACCGGCCTGGGGCTGGCGATCTCGAAGGCCTTCGTCGAGATCATGGGCGGCGAGATCGGGGTCGACAGCACGCTGGGCGAGGGCTCGACCTTCTGGTTCCAGGTCAGGCTGGCTCGGCAAGCGGCCGAGAAGGCCGCCAAATCCGACGGCCTGCGTCCTTTCGCCTCGAGCGAGCTCGAGCTCTCGGGGCGGCGAATCCTGCTGGTCGAAGACAACCCGGTCAACCAGGAGGTCGCAATCGGAATGCTGGAGGGCCTGGGTGGGGTTGTGGATGCAGCCAGCAACGGTCTCGAAGCTCTCGAAGCGCTCCAAAAGAACCTCTACGAGTTGGTTTTTATGGACTGCCAAATGCCCAAGATGGACGGTTACACCGCGACTCGGGAGATCCGGCGCCTGGAGGGAAGCGCTCCAGAAAAAGAGCACCGCCATGTGCAGATCGTGGCGATGACCGCCCACGCCATGGCTGGGGAGCGCGACAAGTGCCTGGCCGCCGGGATGGACGACTACTTGAGCAAGCCGTTCAGCCAAGACCAGCTTCGCCTGCTGATAGCCAAGTGGCTGCCGACCGATACCACGGCGACCAAGCCGTCGGCTGCTCGAGGAGAGAAACCCGCGCTCGCCAAGCTGCTTCCCCTGCCGGCCGCCGGCTCGCTTCCCAACCCGGATTCGCGAGACGCCGCCGCACGCCAACACTCCCATGGACCGCCGATCAACCAGGTCCTCCAGCAGAAGTATCTCTGGGGCCCGCTGACGCGAGAGGGCGCGCAGAGAGTGATCCGCGTGTATCTCGACACCTCTCCCATGCTTCTCGAGAACATGCGCGAGGCCGTCGCCTCCGGCAATCTCGCAGAGCTCGCGGAGATGTCACACAAGCTCCGCTCTAGCAGCGGCATGCTGGGTGCCAGCCAGCTCAGCGAACTGTGCGGCCGAACGGAAGACCAGGCTCGAGGTGGGTCGACGGAGGCCTTCGAGCTCCTGTCACTCCTGGAGCGCGAGTTCAAGCGCGTTGCGGCCGCTCTCGTCGAGCAGGTAACGCAATCGGCGGTGTCCTAGCAGCCGTGAGGTCGGCGAGCTTCAGACGTCGATGTCGTACGTCTTGATCTTGCTGTAGAGAGTCTTCACGTCGATGCCGAGAAGCCTCGCCGCGGGAGCCTTCTTGCCACCGGTGTAGCGAAGCGTTCGAATCACGTGGTGCTTCTGGACCTCGGCTAGCGGAATAGGCTCGGCCTCCGCCGCCGCCTCGGTATCGGTCGCTCCGAAGGACGACAGCGTTGACGGCAGATCGCTGAGCTGAATCTCACCGTCCTGAGTCAGAAGCACCAGCCCCTCGATCACGTTGGCCAGCTCGCGGACGTTGCCGGGCCACGAGTACTCGGCCAATCTCTCCATCGCCGGCGTGGCCAGCGTCTTGACCGGCTCTCCCGGCAGTCGGTAGCGATCGAGATACATGTGAACCAGAGCCGGAATGTCTTCGCGCCGCTTTCGCAGAGGCGGCAGCTTTAGATTGACGACATTCAGTCTGAACAGCAGGTCCCGGCGGAAACGGCCTTCGTCTATCTCCCGCTCGAGGTCCTTGTTGGTGGCCGAGATCATGC
>JAAENP010000307.1 GCA_024224155.1 bacterium | reverse complement strand
GATCTGGCGAAGCCAGGAGCGTGCTTCCAGGCGCGCGCGGCCGACGGCCTAGGGCGTGGCAAGCGAAGCGAGGGGCAGCCCGCCGCGCGCGCCCCTCCTAACTTCTTCTCTCTTTCACTGGAGCCGACCGGCGTCGCTGCTCGCGCTGGCGTTTCTCTGCCTCCTCGTTGCGGAAGCTCTTGCCCGTGATCTCGAGGATCGTCGCGTGGTGGACCAACCGATCGATGGCCGCCGCGGTGGTCATCGGATCTTTGAAGATCTTGTCCCACTGGGAGAAGACCAGGTTGCTGGTGAGGATCACGCTCCGGCGCTCGTAGCGCTCCGCCAGAAGCGTGAAGAGCACCTCCATCTCCTCGCGGTCTTGCTGGATGTAGCCGATGTCGTCGAGGATGATGGCGTCGATGCGGTCCAGCCGACGCATCTCCAGCGGCAGCATGAGCTCGCGTTTGGCGGCGAGCAGGCGCTGGACCAGGCGGTAGGCCGGCGTGAACAGCACCTTGTAGCCACGGTCGACGAGCTCGTGGCCGATGGCACACACCAGATGCGTCTTGCCACGCCCCGGCAGGCCGAAGGCCAGGAGATTCTCCGCGCGCTCGACGAAGCCACCTTCGCACAGCGTCGGTAGCGTGCGTCGCACCCGCGCCGGCAACCGCTTGAGCTGGAGCGTCGCGAGGGTCTTCTCCGCGGGCAACTGAGAGAACTTCCGCAGGCGCAGGATCTTGCGCTCATGGCGCTCCTTGACCTCGATCTCGGCCAGCTGCAGGAGGTACTGCTGGAATCCCCAGCCGCCCTGCTCGGCCTGCTCGGCCAACGCCTGATGGTGCGCCACAAACGACGGCAGCTTCAGCTCGCGCAGCAGCATCTCGACGCTGTCGGCCGCGCTCATGACGCCACCTCCTCAAGGCCCAGCAAGCTGTCATAGACCGCCAGGTCGACCTGTGGCGTGGCCACCTCGGGCACCTCCGGCTTCGACTGTCCGAGCAACGACCGTACGCGGTCGTACAGAGGCACTTCCCTCTCCTCGAGCAAGAGCTCCAGGGCGGTCTCCACCTCCGATTCCATCGTCGATGCCGCCAGGTGCAGAATGCGCAGGTACTCCAAATCCGCGGCACGCTCCACACGGCCTTCAAGCAGGCGGTCATAGCCACGGCGGAAGGTCAGGCTCGGAAACAGCTCCTCGCGATAGCGGTAGCGGGCAAACGCCCCGGGCTTCTTGACCAACGACCAGATGATGTGGCGGTAGTTGATGCGCCGCCCCCCGCGCCCCCGCAGACGTTCCACCTCGAGCTGGCGCTGCTGGGCGTAGTACACCTCCAGCCGGTCTTCGTAGACCCGGACATTCACCCACTGGCGGACGAGGCGCGACGGCGCCGAGTAGGTGTTGTGCTTGACCCTGATCGTGCTCCACGACGTCACCCGCACCCGCTCCTCGGTGAATTCCGCCAAACGCTCCACCCGCACCGCTTCCATGTGCTCCAGCTCCTCACGCAGCCGCTTCTGGCGCGGCCGGTTCGCCTTCTCCACGATGCTTCGCAACCACTGCTCGTAGGCCTCGCGGCTGTCGAAGTCCCGGTTCCGGCGAAGCAACAGATGCTGCTCCAGGCGACGCTTCAACGCCCCATTCGCCGCCTCGATGTCGCCGTTCTGCTCCTTGCAGCCGATGGCGATCGTCCGCGGCTCCATCCCCAGATGACGCATCAGAGCTTTGTAGTCTTCGTTGAAGCCCCGACCGCCGCCGGTCCTCAGTTTGTCGGCCGCCGCCAGCTTGTGGGTCGCCGCCGTCGAGTTGTCGGTCTGGTGCGACTGCGTACGCCGACCCAGCCGGAACACCGCCGACTGCACCCCGCGACGCAACGCACTCAACGATTCCGACAAGCACGGCGTCGCCCACTCCCAGTTCGAGTACGGCAGCACGCTGTGGCACAGCAGGTGAACAAACGGCTCGCCGGCGATCGTGATCTCCAGCTCGGTCGCCCAGGTGAAGTCCGTCTGCATCGCCTCGCCAGGACGATG
>JAAENP010000306.1 GCA_024224155.1 bacterium | reverse complement strand
ATCGACACCATCCCCACCTCGTACCCGAGCCGCAGCTTCACCAGCCCCTTTCGGACCTCCAGATAGACCTCCTCGGCGCGGCCCCAGTGGCCGAGGCGGGCTTCCACCACCGCGATCAGCCAACGCAGCTTGAGCTTCGGGTAGGGACGGCCCCAGGCGGTGTTGAGGATCACCAGCGCCGGCTTGAGGTAGCCGTAGGCGACGCGCAGCTCTTCGTCGCTGCCGTAGACGACGGCCCAGTCGACGAGGTTGTGCAGGGCGGCGTAGTAGGGCTTGCGGTCGATCTTGATCGAGACGTGGTTGAGCGCGGCACTCAGATCCTCCAGGCTCTTGCCGGGCTGATCGAACTCGAAGTAGGCATGACCGCGGCACAGCAGGCACTCGCCGAGCTCGTGGCGGTGCACCAGGCTGCCGCGCTTGTGGATGGCGATCGCCTCCTCGATGACCGGGAAGCACTCCGCCCGGCCCCGGAACATGTGGAAGTAGGCCAGGCGCCGCAGGTGCTCGGCGAGAGCCTTGGGCGAGGCGCTCTCCCGGTACTTGCGGGCTTCCCGATATACCGCCCCGGCACGGTCGTAGTCTGGGCCTGCCCCGGTTCGGTGGACAGTTTACAGTTTGGGGACTTCAGACATGATCTCTATCAGTAGGAGGAGGAGGAGTCTGGGATGGAGGCGGAATTTTCAACAGCATATCCGCAGGTTTTCCACTGGTTTTCCACAGATCTTTCCGCAGCTCCTTCTCTGCGGCCAGTTCGAACCGCAGTGGGCTCAAGTATCCCAGAGATGAGTGACGGCGTCGGCGGTTGTACCAGGCCTCGATGAACTCGAAGACCGCACTGCGTGCTTCGGGATGGGTCCGCAACGTCGACCGATCCAGCAGCTCGCACTCCAAGGTCGCGAAGAAGCTCTCGCACATCGCGTTGTCATAGCAGTCGCCCACCGAGCCCATCGAGGGTCGTACTCCGAGCTGATCGCAACGTGTCCCGAAGGCCACAGAGGTGTACTGAGAGCCTTGGTCGGAGTGATGGATCACCCCCTGTGGGCGGCGTTGATCGACGGCCATATTCAGGGCTTCGAGGATCAACTCGGTCCTCAGATGAGGGCGCATGCACCATCCGACGATCCGGCGGCTCCAGACATCAAGAACGACCGCCAGGTACAAGAAGCCGGCCCAGGTCGGGATGTAGGTGATGTCGGCGACCCAGAGCTGGTTCGGACCGTCCGCGCGGAAGTTCCGATCGACCAGGTCCGGTGCCGGCCGGGAACCATCTCGTAGCGTGGTCCAGGCCCGCTTGCGACGACAAACGCCTCTCAAGCCTTCGACTTTCATCAGCCGAGCGACTCGCTTGCGGCCGATATGCTCGCCATCTTCCTCCAGGTCGACATGAATCCGAGGAGCCCCGTAGGTCCCTCGGGACTCGGCATGGAACCGGCGGATCTTGGCCCGCAGTTGGTCATTCTTCTGCGCACGAGCCGATGGCTCTCGGTGGCGCCACGCATAGTAGCCGCTGGTGGAGATCTCCAGCACCTGGCACATCGTGACGACCGCATGATCGGCCCGGTTCGCACTTACGAATTCGAACCCCGCGACGGGATCGATCCGGTCTCCTGTGCGAACCAGGCCGCGGCTTTTTTTAGGATCTCTCGCTCTTCGCGCAGCCGCCGGTTCTCCCGGCGGAGCCGACGCAGCTCCTCGCGCTCGGCGGTGGTCAGGCCATCTTGGCGACGGCCCTCATCTCGATCCGCTTGCCCGAGCCAGTTCCGGATCGTCTGCGCGGACGGTTCGTACTCCTTCGACAGCGCCTCCGGAGTCTGACCCGAGCGAGCCAGTCGAAGCATCTCTTCTCGGAACTCGCGCGGGTATGGGGGACGGGATCTCGGCATCGTGTGAC
Organism: bacterium; assembly: GCA_024224155.1. NCBI lineage: Bacteria > bacterium. The sequence continues at coordinate 334 of JAAENP010000306.1, read as the reverse complement.
CTCCTTTGCTCGCAAGAGCATATGTGTCCACGAAACCGGGGCAACTTCAGTCGCGGCGCCGTACCCGGGCGTTTGCATGACGGCGGGAAGGGAAAGCGCTGTTGCCGCGGCGGCCGGCCCGCTTGAGAGTGCCAACCGTTAGACAAGATAGAAAAACCGCGTATCCTGCCCGCGTGCGCAAGACAGGAGACAGAAAAGCCGTGTGTCCTGCCCGCTTGAGAGTGCCAAGCGATAGATAAACCGCGTGTCCTGCCCGCTTGAGACCGACAAGAGCTGGACAAAGGGCGTTGTTCTGACCTCTTGATAATCTCAAGGGTTAGACTAACGGCGTGTT
>JAAENP010000305.1 GCA_024224155.1 bacterium | reverse complement strand
GGGCGCGCCGGTCGCTATTTGGGTGCGACTATTGTCGGTGGAAGGGTCCGCCGGAGGCATCTCCATGGCGAGCCGGTCGCCCGATTCGGGTGCGCTCGGCTCGAGCTCTTCGGTTGCGGCGGATTGGACCGCTTGACCTTGCGATCCGGGTGCGCTTGGCTCGAGCTCCGCGGTTGCGGCAGCTTGGGCCGGTTGACCTTGCGGTGTCTCGATTGCCGCGCCACGTAGGGTTTCGAGCTTCTTCTCGTATTCCGCCTTGAGATTGCGTTCGATTTCGTTCGCCCGCTCCGCCACCAGCCGCTCGAACTCGCTGTCTTCGATGGCCGGTCTTCCCAGCTCACCATTGACCACTTCGGTCAGAGTCACCGATTCCGAATCGGCCAGGGGTTCCTTCTCGGTGGCGGGCGGCTCGGCGTGCCACGCGGGTGGCGCGGCCTGATCGGCAGAATCGTCATGCTCGGCAGCAGGAAAGGCGGTTGACGCGAGCGGCACAGCCGGCCCGGGATCTTCCGATCCTTTGGAGGCCGAGACCAGTAAGGTCCCGAGCACCAGCCCACTGACTACGGCGGAGAGGGCGAAACCCAGCCAGAACGGCTTACGGTCGGGATCGAGACCGTCTCCGGCGAGCGTGGGACTCGCGACCGATGCAGAGGTCCACGTACTTGACTCCTCGGGCGGTACTTGTCGGACCTCTGGAGACGCCTTGGAGGATTCGTCGGTGGATTCGAGAGCGCCTTTCTCGACCTGGGCGGGCCCAGAGCTTTCCTCGGTGGCAAGCTCGCTCTCGATCTGTTGAGACAGTATGAAGCTCTTCTCGCGTTTGAGCTCCATTATGTCCTTCTCGAGCCGATCCCGCATGATCGTGTGCATCAGGAAGGCCAGGTTGAAAGTCGTGGGGTTGTACTCGCCGCTCAGTATCAACCTACCGAGAGCCTGCTGCCACTCGAGCACATTGGGGATTCGCTCCGACCTCGGCGTGAAACTGCGCTCCAGAAGACAGACCAGGCCTCGGGGAGCTCCCTCGCCGGTGGCTTGGACGGTCAACGCCTCGCCGTCGAGTGGTTCGTCGGCATAGGGCCTGCCGCTGATCAGCTCGAAGAGAATGGAGCTGAGCGAAAAGACATCATCCTGGGCGCCGTGGCCTTCGCCGGCGCGGCACTCAGGGGCCAGGTAGGCGGCATAGGCCGGGTCGCCCGCGAACTGCTCGCTGAGGCCGGTACCGGTCTCAAAACCGAGTACCTTGACGCCGCCTTCGTTGGACAGTAG
>JAAENP010000304.1 GCA_024224155.1 bacterium | reverse complement strand
TCGGCAACGGCCTCCTGAACAGCGAGGGCGAGCTCTGGAAGAAACAGCGCCGCCATACCCAGAACGTGCTCAATCGCAAATCGATTCGCGATCAGGTCCCGCAGGCCGCCGAGGTCATCGCACCCGAGGTCGAGCGCTGGCGCGCTGCGGCGAAGAGCGGCGAGCCGATAGACATCGAGCCCGATCTCACCCGTATGGTGCAGCTCCTGATCGGCCAATGGGTTCTGGGCTCGCAGTACGAGCGCTATGGCGAACAGGTTACCGAGCTGGTCGCGGCCGTGCGCCAAGCCTGGCCGGAACCACCGCGCTCGATGTGGGCATCGCTCAAACCGCCGCCACTGCTACGTTTGCGCAAACTCGAAAGCCTGCTCAAGAAGCTCGACGAAATCATCTATGCCGTCATTCGCAGCCAGCGCGAGTCCGGCTCGGTCGACTTCTCGCTGCTGTCCGGACTCGCTCGCGCCGGCGTCGAAGAGGGCCAGGGTTTTTCGGACACCGAGCTCCGCGATCAACTGCTCACCGCCTACCACGCCGGCTTCGAGACCTCCGCGGCCAACCTGACCTTTCTTTTCTACGAGCTGTCTCGCAACCCGGACATCCGCGAGCGTATGAACCGAGAAGTCGACGAAGTCCTCGGTGACCGCCTCCCCGAGAGCAGCGACATCACCAAGCTCGAATACGTGCGCTGCTGCCTGAACGAAGCACTGCGGCTCTATCCGCCGGCATATAACTTCACCCGGGTCGCTCTCGAGGAGCACACTCTGTCAGGTTACCTGGTTCCGAAGGACTCGATGGTGATCGTATCGCCCTACGCCACACACCGCATCGAAGAGCTCTTCCCGGATCCACTGCGTTTCGACCCCGAGCGGTTCCGGCCCGAGGCCATCGAAGGCCGTTCGCAGTTCGCCTACATTCCGTTCGGAGCCGGACACCGATTCTGCGTCGGCCAGGGCCTCGCCGAGGTACAGACCAAGGTGATCGCGTCGATCATCTGCCAGCGCTTCGAGCTCGATTGCGTTTCCGACCGTCCGGTGGAGACCCAAGCGGGGACCGTGATGCGGCCGAAGGGCGGCATGCCGATGCGCGTGCGGGCGCGGCATCGGGGCACCTCGCCAAGCGCTGAACCCGCGTGAAGATCGTCCAGTTTTCCACCCGGCGGCCGGTCTCGGTCTTCATCTTCGCCCTGGCCGCCGCGGTCTTCGGGGTGGTGTCGTTCCAACGTTTGGCGCTCGACCTTCTGCCGGATATCACCTACCCCTCGTTAACGGTGCGAACCGAGCTCGAGGGCGCGGCGCCGGTCGAGGTCGAGAACCTGATCACCCGACCGATCGAGAACGCGGTCGGTGTGGTCAACAACGTCGTCCGGGTCACGTCGAGCTCGCGGATCGACTTCAGCGAGGTCACGCTCGAGTTCTCCTGGGGCACGGACATGGATCTCGCCGCGCTCGACGTACGCGAGCGCCTCGACGTCCTCCAGCTACCCCAGGACGCCGAGCGCCCGCTGCTCTTGCGCTACGACCCGGCGCTCGATCCGATCGTCAGGCTCGGGCTCACCGGCGACGACGACCTCATCCGGCTGCGGCTGACTGCCGAGGAAAGAGTCAAGCGGGCCCTCGAGCGCATCGAAGGCGTCGCCGCCGCGATCGTCTCGGGCGGCCTCGAAGAGGAGATCCAGGTCCGAATCGACGAACGCCTGCTGGCCGGCAAGGGCGTGCCGGTCTCCCGAGTCGCCGACCGGCTGGCCCAGGAGAACATCAATCTGACCGGGGGCCGCCTGCGTGAAGGCCAGACCGAGTTTCTGGTCCGAACCGTCAACGAGTACCTCCGACCGGAAGACCTCGAGCGCGTCGTCCTATCCAGCGAAGGCGGTGCCGTGCTCCGTCTCGAAGACGTCGGCCAGGTCGTGCGGTCCCACAAGGAGCGCGAGATCGTAACCCGCATCGACGGTCTCGAAAGCGTCGAGATCGCCATCTACAAAGAGGGCGGCACGAACACGGTCGCCGTTTCCGACGCGGTGCGGGAACGCATCGCCGAGATCGAGGAGGCCCTACGCAAAGGCAACTCCCGGTTGCGGCTCACGGTCATCACCGATCAGGCTCGCTATATCCGCCAGTCGATCTCTGAAGTCCTCAAGACCGCATTTTTCGGCGGCCTGCTCGCGATCGCCGTGCTGTTCATCTTTCTGCGCAGCTGGAAGACCACGGCCATCGTCGGTCTGGCGATTCCGATCTCGGTCGTCGCTACCTTCTTTCTCATGTACGCCTTCGGTATTTCGCTCAACATCATGTCGTTGGGCGGGCTGACGCTCGGAATCGGCCTGCTGGTCGACAACTCGATCGTGGTGCTCGAAGCGATCCAGCGACGGCTGGATCAGGGCCTCCACGAGGTCGATGCGGCCGACAAGGGCACGACCGAGGTCGGCCGAGCCGTGGTTGCGAGCACCATGACCACGATCTGTGTGTTCGTTCCGATCGTCTTCGTCGAGGGCATCGCCGGCCAGCTCTTCGGCGACCAGGCCCTGACGGTGACCTTCTCCCTGGTGGTCTCGCTCCTGGTCGCGCTGACCGTGATCCCGATGCTCGCCTCCCGGCGCTGGACACCCGACGAGGACGATGGCGCTGAAGCCGCCGACGGCGCCGTTTCCAAGCTCGGCGTCAAGGTCGCGGTTGCCGGGCTCAGGCCGATCAAGTGGGGTGTGACCTCGATTGCCGGGCTCATCCATGCCCTGTTCGCTCCCATCCTTGCCTTCTTCGGCATGCTCCTCGAACGTCTCGAGCATCACTACGAGCGCATGCTCAGCCGAGCACTGAAGCGGCCTTTGGTCACGATCGCGATTGCCGTCCTGATCCTGGCGGCCAGCCTGGCGCTGGCCCCGAGGCTGGGGCGCGAGTTGATCCCCGAGCTCATCCAGGGCGAGTTTTTCGTCGACGTCGAAATGCCGCCCGGCACCCACCTCGAGGTCACCGAGCGCAGGCTCTCCCGGATCGAGCGCACGGCGAGCGCCCTGCCCCGGATCGCGACCGTCTACGCCATCGCCGGCGCATCCAACGAACAGGGCGGCTCGGGCGGCGAGACGCGCGAGAACATCGGCCAGGTCACCGTGGTTCTGACGCCACCCACCTCGCAAGAGCGCGAAGACTCTCTAATAGCTGACCTGCGGGAGGCCCTCGACGCCCAGGAAGATCTCGACTACCGCTTCGGACGGCCGTCATACTTCAGCTTCCGCACACCGATCGAGGTCGAGATCCGGGGCTACAACCTGCCGCTCCTGCGCCGGCTCGCCGACCGGCTCTCCGAGAGCATGCGTGACATTAACGGAATCGAGGACGTCAAGAGCTCGACCGAGGGCGGCAGCCCCGAGCTCCAGATCCGCTTCGATCGCACGCTGCTGGCAAAGTTTGGTCTGACCATCGCCGACGTCGCCCCGGTGATCCGCACCAAGGTGCAGGGCACGGTGACGACCGACATCCAGCGCCAGGACCGCGCCATCGACATTCGGCTGCAGGCCGCCGAGGAGTTTCGCGACAGCGCCGCCGATCTCGAGCGCATGATCGTGGCCGAGATCGAGGGCACCAATCTGCCGCTGTCGGCGGTCGCCACCATCGAGGAAGTCGAGGGGCCGGCCGAGATCCGCCGCGCGGAGGGCGAGCGCGTCGCCGTCATTACCGCCAACCTCGCCGGCCGCGACCTCGCCGGAGCGTCCGAGGACATCGGCGAGGCGCTCGCCGCCCTCGACCTCCCTTCGGGCTTCGACTCCCAGATCGGCGGCCAGCGCCAGGAGATGGAGGTGTCGTTCAATTCGATGCGCCTGGCCATCCTGCTCGCCATCTTCATGGTCTATCTGGTCATGGCGTCCCAGTTCGAGTCGCTACTCCACCCGTTCGTGATTCTGCTGAGCGTGCCGTTCGCGCTCGTCGGTGTCTTGATCGCGCTTTGGCTCTTCAACGTCAATCTCTCGATCGTGGTTCTGATCGGCGCGATTCTCCTGGCCGGAGTCGTGGTCAACAACGCGATCCTGCTGGTCGACTACACCAATCGCCTCCGGCGCGAGGGCAAGGCCAAGCTCGAAGCCCTGGCCGCGGCCGGGCGGGTCCGGCTGCGGCCGATCCTGATGACCACCTCGACCACGGTTCTGGGCTTGCTACCGATGGCGATCGGCCTGGGCGAGGGCTCCGAGCTGCGCAGTCCGATGGCGCTGACCGTCATCGGCGGCCTTCTGACCTCGACCGCCCTGACCCTGCTCCTGGTGCCCGCGGTCTACAGCGTCCTGGACCGCAAGCCCTAGCGGAACCAGCAGCACTTCGGAGCTCAGGCCGCGCTCCGAAGCGCGCGCTTAGGGACAAGCCACCGGCAGCATCAGCTCGGCAGTGAAGCTCGCGCCCGATTCGACCGAAAAGCCGTCCCTGAGAGTGATCGACTGACTGGCCCTGAAGGTGACGTCGGAGCCCGCCTGGACCACGACCCCGGGACCCGCGGTGACCGTCAGGCAGGCCTCCCTCGATCCGGTCCCCGTCAAGACTTCGTCCGAAATCGTGAGGTGATCGGGAAAAACATAGGTGACCGAGACAGAAAGAGACGTCGCGGGCATGGTGACCGTGTTGGTAATGGCGGTGCTCAGGTCGTCATCGGTGTTGGTCCAGCCGTCGATGACAAAGCCCGGATCGGGAAACGCTGTCAGGGCGATCGTCGCGTTCTGAACGTACTCGCCCAGCGGGCAACCGGCCGAGTTCGTCGGCGAAGCGGTCGGATCTAGGCCGGAGCCGGTGTGGCCGAGCGTCAGGGCGTGGCAGGTCCCGCTGATACCCACGTTGCTGGACGTGACGTTAGCGGCGGACTCAAGCACCACCGGCGTGTCGGTAGTGACGACCTCGGCGGTCGAGCTCGATTCCGTGAGGTGGGTCACTTGGAAGGTCACCGGGGGCGCAACCAGTGCGTTGGGGCCGACCTCGGTAACGATGAAATAGTTCTTGGCCGCGCCCCCTGCAGTGACCGCCAGGTTCGCGTCGCCGTCGGGCAGCACGATCGTCTGCCGACCTCCGGTCAGCGAGAACGCTTCGAGCGTCGTGACCTGCGTGTCGCTGATTGCGCGGTCTGAATGTTCGCGTTCGAAGAAGCGATGTCCAGATCCCCGTCGCGATCGTAGTCGCCGACCGCGACGGAGGAGGAGGAAATAAGGACCACACTGTTGAAGGCCCACGAAAGGCCGGTGGTCCCGTCGCAGCTGTCGTCGTCCGGCGTGCCGTCGTTCTCCCACCAGGCAACACGATCCGGGCTCAGCTGGGACCCCGTGACGATGTCGAGATCGCCGTCGCCGTCGACGTCGGCGGCTACCGCCTGTCGTGGGCTCTCGGTCGCCGGTGGGCAGGCTACGTCGAGGCGGGTCCAGGAGTTTCCGAGGCCTCCGCCCAGGTCGTCACCCGGCGTGCCGTCGTTCTCCCACCAGAGGATGCGATCCTCAGGCAAGGACACTCCGTAGACGTCGGGATCCTTGTCGCCGTCGATGTCGGCCACCGCGATCGAAGCGCCGAGACCGGTGAAAGTGCCCAGGGGCTCGATGACGTGGCGGGTCCAGGAGTTTCCGAGGCCGCCGCCCGTGTCGTCGTTAGGGGTGCCGTCATTCTCGTACCAGTGGAGCTCGACCTGGCTCGAGGCCACAATATCCATATCGCCGTCCAGGTCCAGGTCAACGATCGTGGCAGTGTCGAAGCCGAAGCTGCTCGAATCGATGTCATGGGGCTCCAGGTCGAGCCGTCGCCGGAGCTGTTCTCAAACCATCGGGCGTCCGCTCCAGCGAGGTCGACGTCACCGTCGCCGTCGAGATCTCCAGCCGCCACCTGTTTCACCGTCGCCGTTGCCGCGATGACCTCCTGCGCCGGTCCGAACTTTCCACTACGAACTGGAGATCCGTTCTCCCAAACCGCGACCTCGTCGAGTGTCGAATCGGACGCCAGAAAGTCGATATCGCCGTCCCGATCGAAGTCGGCCGCGTCCACCGAGAGCGTGTCTGAGTAGCTACTCTCCAGGGTGTGGCGGCTCCAAACCGAGCCGTCTCCGGCGCGATTCTCATACCAGGAGACGATCCCCGCAACGCCCGCGGCCGCCAGGACATCGGCGTCGCCGTCGAGATCCACGTCCCGAGTGCGAACCAGATAGATGGAATCGAGGGTGACGTCGATCGGACGTTTGCTCCAGCCGGTCGGAGTTCCGTCGTTCTCGAACCAGGCGATCTCATCGCCGGTGGGAGACGAAGCGACGACATCGGGCTTGCCGTCGGCGTTGATGTCGGCGGCCGCGACCGATTGCGCGTCGCTGAAGTCCCCGTCGACGGTGTGTCGCATCCAGCCGCCGTCAGCCGGACTGCCGTCGTTTTGCCACCACAAGACGTCATCAGCGCCACTGGCGGTACCGGCCACGTCGGGGTCGCCGTCCGAGTCGAAGTCGGCGATGGCGACGCTCGATGCGTCGAGCTCGGCCGCCACGTCGAGCTCATGCTCGGTCCAGCCTCCGTCGCCCGGCGTTCCGTCGCTCTCCCACCACCGGATCTGGTCGTCCCCGCGAACAGCACCTACAAGATCGACGTCGCCGTCGCAGTCCAGATCGGCGGAGGTCACGATATCCATCTGGGTGATCGCGTTAGTGATCGACTTCTTGGCGCTCCAGGTCGAGGCGTCGCCGGCGGTGTTCTCCCACCAGGCGAGCTCACCCAGGTGGGTGGTGGCTCCGTCGCAGACCGTCATTTCGACGTCGCCGAAAAAGGACGTGCTCACCACATCGAGGTCGCCGTCGCCATCGAGGTCCACGGCGTGGACGTCGCGGGCCCCACAGTAGGTATTGTCGATCGCGATCCGGTTGCCGAAGCTCCCGGACACCGAGTTGTATCTCCACCATCCGACCTCGCCTTGCATACCGTCGGTCGCGGCCGCCGCGAGTGCATCCAGATCCCCGTCGCCGTCGAGATCGGCCCACTCGACCGAGGCCGCTCCGTTGAAAATCGTAAGACCGCCGCCGATCCCGGCCAACCGGCTTTTCGTGAGCGGCTGCTCGCCGGCCAGAGCCGGCCCGCTCGCGAGCACAACGCCTGACGCGAGGCCCGCAACTACCAGACCTGCCAGCAGCGTTCGGCTGCCAGAATGCCTGACCCATGGACTCCGTCTGCATCTCTCCCCATACAAATACCTCTTTCTCGATGACGCACCGCTTTCAGCCGGGGCGGCCCACTCTACACTCCAAGGAGTCTCGCCTCTTTCACCGCTCGCCGGTCACAGTTAGACTGCGCGCTCGACCTCGGTTGCCTTTCTCCGCAGCCGAATCTTCGCTCTCCCTACTAACGCACCGTTTCCGCCCCAAAGGGCTCAGCCTTCGCGAGAATTCATGCAACTAGGCATCGTCGGCTTTCCCAAAACCGGAAAGACCACCCTCTTCAACCTGCTGACGCACTCACACGAGGCGACGGACAAGTTCTCGAAGAGCTCGGAGGCTCACCTGGCCATCTGCCAGGTGCCCGACGAGCGGCTGCAGAAGCTCACGGGGCTCTTCAGCCCGAAGAAGAAGACCCCGGCGACGGTCCAGTTCGTGGACGTCCCGGGCGTAACTCACCAGGAGGGCTCGGCCGATTTGAATCTCACCCGCCTCAAGGAGGTCGCCGCCCTGATTCATGTGGTGCGGGCCTTCGAGGACGAGGAGATTCCGCACCCGGAGGGCTCGGTCGACGGCGAGCGAGATCTCGCGTCCTTCGACCTGGAGCTCATCTTCGCCGACCTCGAGCTGGTCGAGCGGCGGATCGAGCGGCTGGAGAAGAATCGGAAGCGCGGACTTTCGCCGGACGAGAGACTCGAGCTCGAACTGCTCCTCGAGAGCATCAAGCCCGCGCTCGAGAACGAGACTCCGCTCCGACAGGTCGAGCTGGCCGAAGCGGACGAGAAGCGCCTGCGCGGCTTTCAGCTGCTGTCGGCCAAGCCGCTCCTCGTGGTCTGGAACGTCAGCGAGGGCGACCTGGGAGTCGAGGCGCCCCATGCCGGCGCCCACGTGCGAACCGTTGTCATGAGCCTGCCGATCGAAGAGGAGATCTCGGAGCTTCCCGAGGACGAGCAGAGGGAGTTTCTAGCGGAGCTCGGCCTTGAAGAGCCCAGCCTCGTACGGGCGATTCGCGCCAGCTACGAGCTTCTCGGACTGATCTCGTTCTTCACCGTCGGCGAAGACGAGTGCCGAGCCTGGACCATCCGCGAAGGCACAATCGCTCAGAAAGCCGCGGGCACCATCCACTCCGATCTCGACCGCGGCTTCATTCGCGCCGAGGTGGTCGCATGGGACAAGCTCCTCGAGCACGGCTCGATGGCCAAGTGTCGCGAGGTGGGAGTCCTGAGGCTGGAGGGCAAGGAGTACGCAGTTCAGGACGGTGAGATCATGCACGTCCGCTTCAACGTGTAGGCCGCACAGCGCGTCGGCGGCGAAGGGCAGGCGAATCCTCCTGGGGACGGCTCGGGCTTGTCGGACTGCTGGAGTCAGGCCCTCGCCTGCGCGTCGCTCGCGCAAACCAGCCCTGCCTCCGACTCACCGCGCCCGCGCGAGCGTTGTAGCGGTCGAGTTCCGCTTGCCCTCGAGCGAAGCGAAGGATCTCGACCGTCTGGCCTCTCGCACGGATTGAGTCGCGCCGGTGCTGTCTCTCCGGGAGCACAGAGAGGCTCCCTCCGAGACACACGCTGCGCTCCTTCAGGCACAATGCCGGATCCTTTGAAGACTAGGCCGTCCAAGGCTCAGAATTCTCCCAACTGTCAGCGATCTCCCGAGGTTGTACACACGGAGATCGACCGCTACAGGGACTCCGGCGATCCGCGGCTGGAGGCCGGCCGCGTGCGCCTCGGAGCGAGCCTCTCTGCGCTCGCGGAGAGGCGGCACCGGCGGCCTCAATCGGTAGGCGAGGGCCTACTCACCAAAGGCCTCTTAGCCCGAGCCGCCCCCTGGGCAACCAATGCCTGACGACCGATCCTCACGCGGCGGCTCTGCCCGATCCTCGCCGTGCCTCAGCGCTACCGTCTACGGTGTGGAGCCGACCGCGACTCCGGCACTGGCCTGTCAGGCCGGCCGCGTGCCTCCTGGAGCGAAGCCTCTCCTCGCGAGCGAAAGGAGGGCACCGGCGGCCTCAATCGGCTTGTGAGACCGAAGAGCTACCGTCGACAGGGAGACGGGATTCTTCGGCTACGCCCTCAGAATGACGGCTTCAGGTGAGGTCGGGTCTTCGAACCGCTACGCCAGGCCCTGGTCGCGCATACGCCGGAGCACTTCGGCTCCCAGGCGCGAGTAGGCGTGCGCGCCGGGCGACCAGCGCTCGTACTCGAAAATCGTCATGCCGTGCTTGGTGGCCTCAGCCAGGGTCACATTCACCGGAATTGTCGTTCGAAAGACCTTGCCGCTGTGTTTGCGGCGGATCTTGCGCGACATCTCGTCGGTCATGTTGGTGCGATGGTCGATCATCGTCATCAGGATGCCGAGGAGCTCGGGCTGACGGCGAAGGTAGCCGCGGGCGCCCTCGAGGCCCTCGAAGAAACGGTCGATCGCATCGAAGGAGAGCTCGTGCGGCAGCACCGGAAGGATATAGGCACGCGCGGCCGCCAGGGCGTTGATAGTCAAGAGTGACAGGCCCGGCGGGCAGTCAATGAGGATGAAATCATAGCGCCGCGTGATCGGCCGCAGGGTCTCGATCAGCCGCCGCTCGCCGTTCTTCTTCCGGGCCAGCGCGATGTTGACGTTGGCGAGAGCCATCGAGCCGGTCAGGAGGTCAAAGCGATTGATACCGGTGTCGACCAGGGCATCCGCGGCCTCGACCTCGCCCATGAGCACGTCTGCCATCGACGGCTCGAGGTCTTTCGGCGCCACTCCGAGACAGGCGGAAGCCGAGCCCTGGGGGTCGAGATCCACCACCAGCACGCGCAGCTCGCTGTTGGCAAAGGCCGCCGCCAGATTGACCGCGGTCGTAGTCTTGCCTACCCCACCTTTCACGTTGGTCAGCGCCAAGATCATGCCGAGCTCCTTTCTTTCCGATTCACCGGGCCAAGAAGCTTACCAAGACGGTCGAGACCCTTCGCTTCGCTCGAGGGCAAGCGTTAGTCGACCGCTACGACCTCTGCCTCTACCTCACGTAGAACGCCACCGGCGCCGTGACCACAGGGTCGGCTGCCGCCCCCGTCCAGACGCGCGCCTGGGCTTCGTGCCGGCCGGCAGCCAGCGGCCAGAGAAACCGGCGCTCATCGGGGCCGGTTTTACCCGCCGCAATGCCGTCTACCAGCCACTCGATCCGAGTGATTCGAGCTTTGCCCGAGATCTCGAATGGAAACGCTTCCATGTCGTCGGGTATCCGAGGATCCTGGGCCAGGTTGAGCCCCGGCGATGGCTGCGCGAGCCAGACTCTCACCGATTCGCGCTCAACGGCTTCGCGACTGGAGCCGGTATCTCGGATCGACGGATCGACGGTCGTCGGTAACTCCGCGAGGCGGGTCGCCTCGAGCGAATCCGCCCGATGGAGGGCACAGATGTCGAGCGGCACGCGGCCGGGACGAAACCACTCGGTGGTGGTCGGACAGGAAGGCGCTGGACGACTGCCGCTCTCGGAGCAGATCGCGGCACGCCCGAGCTTCGGACTCAGATACAGGCTCTTCTGCTCGCTCTCCCGCTCGAGCTCGGAGAAGATCGCGCGTAAGACCACGGCCGGTCCCTGCGCGCCCGACACCCCCTGCATCTCCCTGAGATCCAGATTGCCCATCCACACTCCCGCCGTGTAGCGATCAGAGAAGCCCACCGCCCAGGCATCTCGATAGTCGTTGGAGGTTCCCGTCTTGACCGCCGTGGGAGTCGGAAAGCTCAGGACGCCGTTGGCCGAGAACTCCAAGCGCCGAGCCTCCGGATCGGAGAGAATGTCGGCGATCAAGGAACTGACCTCCCGGTCGAAGACTTGCCGTTCGGCACGAGGTTCGGCATCTCCTCGGGTCAGCCGAAAGGATCGATACAGACCGCCACGGGCGAGTATCGCGTAGGCTGAAACCAGCTCGAGCAAACTCACTTCACCGTTGCCGAGCGCAAGACCCTCGCCGTAGAAGTCCGGGTGCCGATCGAGGCTCTCGAATCCCAGCGCCTGGAGCCGCGCCAGCAGCGCCGCCGGGGTGACCTCCGCCGCCGCTCGCACCGCTGGAATGTTGAGTGAGTTGCCCAGCGCCGAGCGCAATCGCACCGGTCCGTAGAAACGCCGGCTGTAGTTCCGAAACGCGTGCTGACCGCGACCCACGGGGCGCTTGAACGGGGCATCGTCAATGACCGTCGCGGCGGTCCAGCCCTGCTCGAGCGCCAGCGCGTAGACAAATGGCTTGAGTGTCGAGCCCGGTTGCCTGGGCGTCAATACCGCGTCAATCTGGCTGCCCGCGGCCTCGGCTTCGAAAGCTCCCGCGTTGACCCACGCCAGAACCTCGTCCGCGCGATGATTCACGATCAGAGCGGCGCCATCGCTGACCTGGCGTTCGGCCAGCACCGCGATCTGGCTCTCGAGGATCTTTCGAACCCGGCTCTGAAGGGCTCCGTCGAGAGTCGTCCCGACCCGAATCGCTTCTTCGGGCTCTGCTCGATCGCGCACGGCCTGAACGAAATGCGGAGCCCGCACCTCGATCTCGGGCTCGGAAAGCGCGAGGGCGCTCCGTTGCGTTCGCTCGACCGCCTCCGCCTCGAGCAAGCCCGCCTCGTGCATCCTCGCGGCGAGGCTTTTGAGCCGTGGTAGAACGCCGTCCTGGGAGCGCTTGAGGTCGAACCGGCTCGGACTTCGAACCAGGACCACCAGCGCCAGTTGCTCAGCCTCGTTCAGAGTCTCGAGATCACGGTCGAAATAGTCTCGGGCCGCCTGAACGACACCTCGGCGGCGGCGGGCGTAGGGAACCTGGTTCAGGTAGAACTCGAGTATCTCCCCCTTGGAGAAGCTCCGCTCGAGGCGCTGGGCCTCGAAGCCCTCCAGCCAGCGGGACCAGACGGTTCGTTTGCGGTCATGGAGCATTCGCACGACCTGCTCGGTAATCGTGCTCGCGCCGCGAACCGCTCGGCGGGCACGCAGATTCTGCACAACCGCGTGAAACCGGGCCTTCCAGTCCACTCCGTCGTGCTCGAAAAAGCGCTGGTCCTCCGCTTCGATGAAGGCGCTGCGCAGAAGCTCCGGCACGGCGTGAAGCGGCACCGCGTCGTGGAGATTCCACTTGTTGTCGAACGTACGAGTCAACGGCAACCCACCGCGATCCAGAATCTGGGCGCGAGGTGCGACTCCTGCCCGAACCTCCAAGGTCTCGGGAAGAGGTCGCAGCCCGGCGAGAGTCGTCAGCTCCAGGACCAGAGCTCCAAGGGCACCGGCGGCGACGCAGCCAAGGCCCCACTTCATGGCAGCGCTTCTGCCAGCAACGACCCGGGAAGTCCTTGACCAAAGACGTCGGGGTCGTACATCTCCTCGACGTAGAGCGGCAGGATGGTGAACTCGCCCGGAGCGATGACCTGCGCGACGTAGGAAAGAAGATACCGGCCCGCGGGCAGATAGTCCGAATAGAAGCGAACCGAGTCATGCCGCAGCTCCTGGTGGTAGAAGCTCCAGCGCGTGTAAGCGTAGCGCCGCCAATCGCCGTACTCGTAGTAGTAGGAATCGGCAGGGAAGACATTCGTAGCCTTGTCGGCGTCGATCGTCGACGCCGTTGCCAGCTCGCGGTTCACCGGCTCCAGGCCGCCCGGGACGGGATCGTTCACGACCACGAAGTTGCGCGGCGCCGGTAGGTCGACGAACAGGTCCACCCGAACCAGCTCGCCCTGTTTCACCCTTGCCGGGCTCTCGAGCCTGACCCAGCCTCCGTCGCGCTCGACGCTATACTCGCGACGCACCGAGATCCCCGAGTTGATCCGCCGCTGCTCGAGCGCCGCTGGTGAATAAAAGAGCCGCACCGAGTAGTAGAGGCGGCCCTCACCGTCCCGATCCAGACCGACGATCGTCTGGGTACCCGGATCTTTCTGCGCGATCTTGCGCTCGAATTCGACGACGGGGTCCCGTGCGTCGTCGAGCACCGTCTCGCCGATTGACTCGTCGCCGACAGCGACTCGGACCGTCATGTTCGGCTCGACGGCCTCGAATTCGCGACTGTACTCGATCAGCGCCCGGGAACAGAACATGTTCTCCTGAGTGTTCTCCCAGTGGTGCCGTTGCTTGCGGGTTTGCGTGATCGAACGCGCCAGCTTGAAGGGCAGTTGGGCCAAACCGGCTCCTGCCCGCTGCTCGGGCCGAAGAGCCAGAGTGCTCAGAATCGAGCAGTTCGTCCGGGTCTCGGAATGGAGCATCCGAGCGTAGCCGTCATCCAGGCTTTCGGAGAAGACGATCTTGCCTCCCGTTTCATTGGCGTGGCCGAGAATCGTGTTCTCGATCTCGTCTCGCGATTCGTCGGTTCCCGCGGTGAGCTTCAGGGCTTGAAGATAGTGGGCCTTGCCGAACAGGTCCATCTCCGGAACGTGAGCTCTGTAGCGCCCCAGATCGAGCAAAGTCACCTTCCCCGCGCGCGCCATCGCCGCCAGGGCCACGGCGCGCACGCTCGACGCCATGCCTTTGCTGTAGAAGGCCGGAAAGACATCCTTGCGCAACAAGCGTCCGAGATAGTCGTGAAGCCGGGACTCGACGCCCGACGGAATCTCGTAGCCCAGCTCGCGGAGCCAGCCGAATGCCAGTGCCGTGTAGGCGCTCAGATACGGACTGACGTAGTCGTTGTGCGGCCGCCAGTAGACCATGCCGCCATTGGGTGCCTGAAAATCGGCGGCCTCCGCGAGCATCGAGAGCGGCAACTGCTCGGCGCCTTCCCAGACCAGGTCGGGATCCAGGAATCGGCGCAGCTCGAGAAAGTGAGCCGCCATGACGCCTTTGCTCAGTCTCTGTTCCCAGCAAACATAGGGATAGTCGCGCAAGTACTCGAAGGCGCCTTCCAACGAGCCGATCACCGACGGGCTCGCGACTACGCTGATCCGGCCGACATCGGTTCGAATCCCGACCGGAAACTCCACGGTTTCTTCGACCCGGTTCTCGGTCGTGCTGCCGTAGGTAGCCGCAGCCTGAAGCGCCTTCTGTCTCCGCACGGGTATCGAGACCGCCAGGCCGTCCGAGTCGCTGCGATCCCCACCCCGAATCTCGAAGCGAATCTCGCCGGAATCGGCGGCGGCGACCGGGAAACCGACCGTGTACCTCCGAAACGGCTCCGCTGCGAGCTTGGCCTTGAAGCCCGGGGAGCCGCTGACCTCACCCTCGGCCGTTCCGGTGATCTTGAGCTTGCGCTTCTTGTCGGTGCGATTCATAACGGTGAATCGAGCCTCGAAGCGATCTCCTTCGATCACCTGGTTGGGCAGAGCCGGCCGAATCTCGGTCGGACGGTTCACCTTGAAACTCGCCTGACCCAGCCCGACGTAGTCGTCGGGCGTCACCGCGACCACCAGCACTCGCCAGCCGGTCAGGTTGTCAGGCACCTCGAAGTCGACTTCGGCTCGGCCCTCGGCATCGGCCGCAATTGACGGGTTCCAGTAGCTCACGAAGTTGAAAACGCTGCGCAAGGCCCCATCCGAGCTGCCCCCACCTCCCGGGTCGGCGCCCTTCTGCTCGAACTTCTGCCAACCGATCAGCGCCGTGAGCAGGTTGTGGTTGAGGACGTCCAACGGGCGCAGCTGGTAGAGGCCGGCATACGGATCGAAGAGCTCGAGACCGCCGGTCAAAAGATCGAAGACCGCTTCATCCAGCACTGCGACCGCGAACTCCATCTTCGGCGTTCCACCCTGGCGATCGGCCGCCTGGATCTCGATCGAGACCTTGTCGCGGGGTTTGAAGACCTCACCGCTCGGGGTGGCTTGGACTCGGAGCTCCTTGTAGGGATCTCGGACAGGCACCCTGACGTAGCCCATGCGAAAACTCGGTTTGCCCAGATCGACCCGATCATCCTCAGGTGGCGGCGCGACCCGCGGCGACATGGCGACCACCGAAAGATAGAAGCCGGGCAGGTAGTCCGGCTTGACCTCAAACTCGAGGATCTGTGAACTATCGTCGAGAACCTCGACCCACTTGTCGATGACCCCGAAGCGCTCGACGGTGACCAGCGCCCGGGCGCCCGGGAATGGGTTCTTGATCAGGTAACGGGCGGTCTCGCCGACTCGGAGTGTCTCTTTCTCGGGCTCGATCTGGAGATGGTTGCCCGGTGGCTCCTCCCAGAGGACGCGCCCCTTGCCGACCACCCATCTCCGGATGTGGCTGCTGACGGAACGGTTTTCGCTGTCCCGAGTGGTCGCGGTGAGCCGGTAGGAACCGGCGTGCTCGGGCGTGAAGTCACATGCGACGACGGTGTCCAGAGACTCGACCTCGCAAGTGGACTCGGTTTCCCAGGCGTGCGTGTACTGCGTCAGGTAGGCGTTCCCGGCTCCCTTGACCCGTGAGGCCTTGGTCTTGCGATGCTCGACCGAGATCGACACCGGGGCTCCCGCAACCGCGGCGCCGAACTCGTCGGCCACCACCACCTCGACACGCGCGGCCTGGCCGGCCTGAAGAACCCAGTCGGGCTGTCGAATACCGACGAACCGGTCGCGGGACGCGAAGCCGGCGACGGCGGCTCCGGCCACGTACTTGCCGCGATCGTCCCGGACCGCGGTCTCGACCGTCAACCGGCCATAGACCACCGAAGACGCCGACAGATTGAACCGGGTTTCGAGCTCGCCACGATCGTCGGTCTGAGCCTCCCCGCTGTGGACGGTCACCGACCGGACGTCGGTACCGGTTGCGAAACGGAAGCACTGGAACGCGGGATCGGTCGGAACGAAGACGGTGGGAGTTATCGTCGCCACCACGCGGGTCGAGGCCTCGAGGTACGGCCCACCGGAGTGCAGCGCCGCCCGGCTCGCCACGACCACTTCGTCTCCTTCCCGATAATGGGCGGCGTCGAGGTCGGTCGAGACACGAAAGGGGGCCGGCGTGAAATCACTGACCAGGACGTTCAGCGGGCTCCAGGATTCACTCTTGGCGAAACTCGCCCTGAGCGTGAATCGATGCCATCCCACCGCTCCGGTCTTGGGCACCACGAACTTGCCGTGAAAGGCTCCAAAGGCGTTGAGCTCCACCTCCTTGCGCTCGTGGACGACCCGATCCTGCGGGTCCTCGACCTTGAGCTCGTAAACGCCCGGGGGCGCCGGCTCGAGTCGACGGTTGCCCTCGCGGCGAACGTAGATCTTGTATTCGATCTCGTCGCCGGCCCGGTAGATTCCCTGCGGCGTCAGGCCCCAGGCCGTGATGTGGCCGCCCTGGGGCTTCTCGCGCCGCGGGATGTAGACCTCGTTGGGCCCCCGCGTGCGCACGAAATAGCTGTTGGCGATCGGCACCAGCCCGTAGTCGTCGTTCTTCGTGATCCTGAAGATGAGATGGGGGTTGTCGTAGCCGAGCCAGCGAACCGCCATCTCGCGATTGGGATCCAAGTCGGCGGCTCCGGGAAGAACCGCCAGACCGGAGGCGTCGGTGACCGCTCGTGCCAGTGCGCCCGCCTCTCCTCGCATCGACCTGAACACCCGCTTCAGCACCTCGACCCGCGCTCCCGGCACCGGCTCCCCGGTGTCGAGGTCGGTCACCCAGACCAGGGTGTTGTAGAAGCCGGTCTTGGCATGAATCCCGAACGGCGTGACCTGCGAGAAGAACCAGTTGCTGCCCAGGCGCGGCTCGGTGGTGATGTGCCCCACCACGGCGCCGGACTCGCCATCGAGCCACTCGCGCACCTTGAGCGGGTATCGGAACGCGACGTCGGGCACTTCGGGGATCGCCATCTCGCGCCGCCTGCCGCGCTCTTCGCCGGTCGCGGTCAGCCGGTCGAAGCGAACCTTGACCTCACCGAGGTTGGTCACCACTGCCGGAAGATGGCTGTCGACCCCTTTTTCAAGCGTCGAGGTCGAGTTGTCGAGGACAAAGCGCGGCTTGCGATGATCTGTGAAGAAGCGAAAGTCGATGTCCGCCGCCAGCGGACGATCGAACTCGTCGCGAAGATCCTCTGCCTTCGCGGTCAGCCGGTACTCGGTGGCCGCGTGTAACACCTCGGGCAGCCGATTCAGATAGCGATGGTCCGTCGGGACTTGAGTCAGCCGGGAGTAGGAGTAAACGTTCTCCCAGGGGTCGTAGTCCTCCCGGCCGCCGGCAAGATCGGGCGCAACGCCGAGGTGGCTCTTCAGCGTTTCCTTGATGACCGGAGAGGAAAAGACCAAACCGACCCAACCCAGCGGGTTGCATTTCGGCTCGTCCGGCGAATCCGGTTCGACCGAGACGAAAACGTCCTTGTTGTCGAGGTCGAGACAGCGCACGCCCAGGAAGCGGTGTTCGGGAAAGGTCTTGAAGACCACGACCTCCCGCTCCTCGATGCCGGCTTCCGCGCCCCGGCGCGACCTGACGCCGGGCTCGACCACCAGCGCCAGCTCGGTCGACAGCGGCAACTCCTCGTCCGGTGAGACATTCCAGGAAGATCCGTGCTCGTTGACCGGCTCGAGCCGGATCGAATGACGGGGCACACGCGGGAGACGATCGGCTAGCGAGCCGAAGAAAACGTGCGCGGCCACGCTCTCCTCTCGCACCGGCTGATCGAACGTAAGCCGGATCTTCGGTGTCCCCGGCGATCGCCACCGATCGAACCAGTAGTGACTGATCTTCGGCCGCTGGGTCACGAACTCGTGAACCACTTCCTCTTCTAGGCGCTCGCCGGTTTCGGCTACCAAGCCGGGTCGCACCACAATGCGGTAGCGGGTCGCCGGTACGAGAGCGTTGTCCTGGCCAAGTTGGCACGCCAACGCCGACGTGTTGAGCCAGCGCCATTCGCAAACCGGATCCGGTGTGATGGTGATCGGGATCTCGGCGGCCGTGCGGTCCATGCGCCCAACGGGCACCATCTTCCGATCGAATTGAAAGACGATCTGGCGCTGCGCCGGAACGTCGACGCCGCTCGGATTGATGCGGAGGACGTTGAGGTTTTCGGATTCGGCGGCGACTGGTGCCACGAGGAGCAGCAGCACAGCGGCAACCTGCTTCAAAGTCGAGTCGATCCGGAAGCGAGTTGCCGACATGATGCGCAACCTAACCGGTTGGGGCTGCTCCTGGTGGATGGAGCCGTCGCATGTGCAGACAGCTAGTTGCAAGCCGACTGCCAGAAAGAAACGCGCCTCGACTCACGCCTCGACCGAGAGCCGGACTTCGTTCCAATCGGCGCAGCGCCGGATCTTGTCGTCGGCTCGCGACGCGAGCCGGTTCCACGGCCGGTCGAGCAGGTGCACGCGATGGCCACCGATCGCCAACCGCTCGGCGGTCGCGAATGAATCCTCCACCACCCAGGCATAGTCGCGCGCCACGATCTCGTCCAAGGGTGTGCCACCGGGAGCATGGTCGTACTTTGCGACGAAGGTCAAGTCGTCATAGGCCACCTCGTGCGCCGCGAGCCAGGCCTCCGAGGCTTTGCGGGTGTCGGGCGGGCGGCCGGTAACGACCTCGATCTCGTAGCCGAGCTCCTGCCAGGCCGACAGAGCCTCGAACGCGCCTTCCACGGGCTCGAAGCCGGCCAGAACATCGGCCTCGTGGACGGCGTCGAAAAAACGCTCGAGCTCGGCAGGCGCAAGCGCGAACGACCGGCCGAGATCGAAATCCACGATGTCTTCGAACTCGATCGTCTTGCCGAACTCTCGACGCAGGACATCGAGGAATCCTCGCGCGGTCGCGCAGAGGACGTCGTCGAAGTCCACGTAGACCGTTCGCGATCCGGGGTGCATCGCGTCATGTTATTGCACGGCGGTCAACCTCTGCTTGCCCTCGGGCGAAGCGAAGGGTGGCGACCGGGTCCGGGCTTCGTCGCCGCTCGCCAGGCAGCCGGCCAGGGGCCGCCTCGGCTCCCGGCCCGGGCCGCCGCGCGTCGACGTCGGTCGACAGGCGATTCTCCAGGGGCCGGCTCGAGCTGAAAGGCCTGCATGAGTTGGCTCTCGCCTGCGCGCCGCTGCGCGCAGACCATCCGAGGCCTCCGATTCGACCTCGTGTGCGCTTGCGGCGAGCCCCCTGGGCGAATCGCCCGCCGAGCCGCCTTCTCTCCGCGCTAAGAAATCTCCCCCGCGGGAACCAAGGGCTCGATGCGAAGAGCCGGTCTCGGCCTGGCCGGCGCGGAGCCGTTTGAGGCGGTGCGAGGATCCGGCGTGGCGACTGGAGGGGGAGACGAGGACAAGCGATTTGCCCGCACCGCAGCGGG
>JAAENP010000303.1 GCA_024224155.1 bacterium | reverse complement strand
GCTCCGCTCCCAGCGCGTCGAGGAAGCGCTCCACGCTGGCCGCACGAGTTCCGGATTCGGGCCGGCTGAGGTAGACGATCCGTTTCGGGTCGGCCTTTTTCAAGCGGGCAGCGACA
The DNA here is from genome assembly GCA_024224155.1 of bacterium. Taxonomy (NCBI): domain Bacteria; species bacterium. The sequence goes on along the minus strand of JAAENP010000303.1, from coordinate 837 downwards.
GCATCGAGGGCCTCGTCCCAAGAAACGTCCACCAGCGAGGTCTCGCCCCGCTCGCCGGTCCTCTTCTTCGGGCCGCGCAGCCGGTCGGGATGGTAGAGCCGCTGCACCGATGCCTGTCCGCGGGCACAGAGCCGGCCGCCCGAGACCGGGTCGAGCGGGTTGCCCTCTACCTTCTTGATGGCCGCAACCGGCTCGAGAACGGCCTCGCCATTCTGCTCTGTTCTCCTCCGTGCCTCCATTACGCGCACGATCACACCGCAGCCCGCGGGACACTCCCGGCAGACGCTTGGATGCCATTCCTCGACCCCCGGCACGATCGCTTGCTCCGGCACGAGGACAGGAAGCAGTTCCTCGGCCTTCCTTCCGCACGCTCCCGCCAGAGCCCCTCCCGAGGCGGTTCCGACCAGCTTGAAGAAATCTCGTCGCTCCATGATTCGGCCTGTCAGTTGTGGCAGGCGGCGCAGTCTTCGCTCGCCTTGCTCTGACGGTGGCAGTTCAAACAGGTTCCCATGTTGTGGTCGACAGCGCGCTCGGCAACGGTCATCTCAGCGACGTTCCCGTGGCAGGTCTCGCAGGCGACCCCGGCGCGCACGTGGGACGCGTGCCGAAAAACGACATGCGCTTCCTTGGTGAAGCTGTAGACTCGCCGCCACGGAACCTCGCGTCCCCGTTCGGAATACTCTATCAGCAGCTTGACTCCCGGCCCGTCGTTGGCGAGCTTCGCATGGCAAAGCATGCATTTGGTAACCGATGGCAAGCTCGCTTCCGAGCGAGTCTCAACCGTGCTGTGACAGTCGACGCAGGCCAGATCGAGCGCGACGTGTTTGTTGTGGGGGT
>JAAENP010000302.1 GCA_024224155.1 bacterium | reverse complement strand
AGGCGGCGCTTGAGGCAGAACTCGATTCGCACCTGGCCGAAGACTTGGCCGAGAACCGCAAGAACGGCAAGTCCAGGAAGACCGTGAAAAGCACCAGCGGCAGGTTCGAGCTCGAGACGCCGCGGGATCGCGCCGGCACCTTCGAGCCGAAGCTTGTTAAAAAACACCAGCGCACGGTCTCGGATGAAATCGAGACCAAGATCCTGTCGATGTACGGCTTGGGTATGAGTTACGCCGACATTGCCGGCCACGTCGAGGAGATGTACGGCATCAGCGTCTCGACCGCGACGATCTCGACGATCACCGACAAGCTCATCGGCGAGGTCAAAGCCTGGCAGGCGCGGCCGCTGGAGAATCTGTATCCGTTTGTCTGGCTGGATGCGATCCACTACAAGATCCGCGACAAGGGCCGTTACCAGAATAAGGCCATCTACACGGTCCTGGCGCTGAACATGGAGGGCAAAAAGGAAGTCCTGGGCCTGTATCTGTCCGAGAGCGAGGGCGCCAACTTCTGGCTCTCGGTGCTCACGGACCTGCAGAATCGCGGCGTCGAGGACATCCTGATCGCCTCTGTGGACGGCCTGACCGGTTTCCCCGAGGCCATCGCTTCGATTTATCCCGATACCGAAGTCCAGCTGTGCATCGTGCACCAGATCCGCAACTCGCTGCGCTACGTCGCCTCGAAAAATCACAAGGCGTTTATGGTCGATCTGAAGCGCGTCTACCGCGCCAAATCACTGGGCGAGGCCGAAGCGGCGCTGGACGAGCTGGAATCGATGTGGGGAGAAAAATACCCGATCGTGATTAAATCGTGGCGCACGAAGTGGGAGCATTTATCGGCTT
>JAAENP010000301.1 GCA_024224155.1 bacterium | reverse complement strand
TGGCCCGCCATCCGCCAAGCCTTGCTGGACGGTAGCTACTCGCCGCAGCCTGTGCGGCGGGTAGAGATCCCGAAGCCCATGGGCCGAGGGGTTCGACTGCTCGGGATACCGACCGTTGTCGATCGGTTGATCGCGCAAGCCATCCATCAGGTCCTCACGCCGATCTTCGACCCGGACTTCTCCGAGTCGAGCTTCGGCTTTCGTCCCGGACGCGGAGCGCATGGAGCACTCCGGCAGGTTCAGCGCTGGGCCGGCGAGGGCTACCGCATCGCCGTGGATCTGGATCTGGAGAAGTGTTTCGACCAGATCAACCACGACGTGCTCATGGTCCGCGTCGCCCGCAAGGTGAGAGACCGGCGTTTGCTGGCTCTCATCGGGCGCTTCCTGCGTGCCGGCGTTCGGGTTGGGGACCACATCCAGGCGACGGAGAAAGGAGCCTCGCAAGGCTCGCCGCTCTCTCCGCTGCTCGCCAACATCCTGTTGGATGACCTCGACCGAGAGTTGGAACGGCGCGGGCACCGCTTCGCTCGCTACGCCGACGATCTTCTGATCGTCGTCCGTAGCCGAAGAGCCGGCGACCGGGTCAAAGCCAGCATCACTCGGTACT
>JAAENP010000300.1 GCA_024224155.1 bacterium | reverse complement strand
CTCCTGCTCTTCTGTCGTCGGCGCACGCCCCTCCTGACCCCCGCTCAGCTTCTTGCGCCACCGCCGGATCAGATCCGGACGCACATCCAGCTCCCGGGCTACATCGCTCAATCGGCGGCCGCTCTCGTACGCCAGACGAACTGCCTCGCGCTTGAACTCGTCACTAAAGCCCCGTCTCGTCTTGCCCATTCGTGAACTCCTTCCCGCCCATTCTCTGGGCTAGAAACTTGTCCACAAAATCGGGGCAACTCCACTTTCAGCATTCGGGTGGCACCTGCAAAGGGGCACCATCAGGCACCTTTTCTGAGGGGCTCCCTATGCGTCCTCCAGCCTTTCAGCCTCGACAATGCAGTAAAAGGGCTCCATATCCAGTTTCTTCCCGAATTGAAAGTACTTCGTCATTCTCAGCCCACATTCCTTCAAGAATGACCTTGTCGCCGCCTCGGGATCATTCGACATGTCTATCCCGAACCTCCAATACTCTCCCATTCTCTCTATGACTTTCACGGATCTTTTGACTGCTCTCGAAATCTTGCCCGATATGAATGCCTCGGAGTAGAAGTCTTGAGCGATGATGGAGCCATCTGCACACAAGTCCGCCATTTCCCTGAGGGTCTTCTTGACGATGTCGGGCTCTAGGAACAAAGAAACGCTTTGCCAGAGGAACAGGGTCTTCCTCGTCCTGTCAAAGCCAGCTTCCAGGAGCTTGTCGGCCCAGGATTCTCTCGAGTAATCAACTGGGATATAGGTGATCCAGTCATTTGCTATGCGTGCTCTTTTCAGGGTCTCCACTTTCACATTCAGTGTCCCGGGCTGGTCGAGCTCGAAGACCTTGGTGTTCTTGCCCTTCGTGAAATGAAGAGCTATCAGATCGAAGCCAGCCCCAAGGATGACGATCTGCTCCATATCGTCGACGTAATGCTCCATTATCTCGTCGAACATGACCACCCGTCGAGTCGGAGTCGAAGACATTGTCTCTTTGCCTAGCTCGTCAAGTCGACCAAAGGCGGTAGTAAGACCGAAGAGCCTCTGGGCAACGATGAGAGCTCCAAGGGTCGACCACAGTCCGAAATGTGATTCACATGGCAACTTCTTTGTGAATGCCACAGAAATGGGGTCCGGTCTGGCGCCGAAGTAATGCATGAACCATCGGTATTGAAGCGCCTTGATCGCTGTGAAAGAGACGCCCAGTCTTGCGCTCACCACCATTTCCTTGAATATGGCGTCTATCAGCCCGACAATGGCAACCGGGATGAAGGCCACCTGGATTGGTATGTAGAGAACTACTTGGAACAGCTTGATCAAGAAACGTACTGCACCCGACTGCTGATTCTCCGAGCTCTTCCTGGTCATCGAATACCCCCCGGCACAGGAGACAAGAGCGCCAGTCACACGGGAGAATCATATGTCACGGGTGCAGCCGCGCTTGGAGCGAGATCTTCAGTATTCGGCTGGCACCTGGGCCGAGCAGATCCGAGGGTTCCCTCAGTATTCGGCTGGCACCTGGAGACTGGGGGAAGTCTAAGTCTCAGAATCTACAAGGCTTAGATAAGAGGGTGGCACCTATTCTGACCGGATCGCGGTTGCCGATTGGCCGGGAGCCAGGGAAACCGGCGATCGACCCATTGGCCCTCTTGTGCTCGAGAACCGACAGCGGATCGAGGCCGGCCGGATTCAAGATCCCACCGGTCGAGTCGCTGACCGCGATGATCCGCGCGCCCGCGTCGGCAAACAGCCTGGCCGCTACCGACCCGCGTTGCCGAACCCCTGAATGACCACGGTGGCTCCGTCCAGCGAGCCAAGATCCGGCACGATTCCCTGCTCAACGGCGCGCGCGGCGCAGATGAGAGCGCCACTGGCCGTCGCTTCACCGCGACCGCACGATCCGCCCATCGAAAGGGGCTTGCCGGTCACGACCGGCAGGTTGTTTCTTCCCGGGTGCAGCCCTTCGTAGGCGTCGTAGATCCAGGCCATGGTTCGCGCGTCGGTGTTGACGTCGGGTGCCGGGATGTCGGTATGGGGCCCGATGTTGTCACCCAGACCTTCGATGAACCGGCGAGTAATCGTCTGCAGGTCGTTCGTGGTGAGTTTTTTCGGATCGCACACCACGCCTCCTTTGGCGCCGCCAAAAGGCACCTGGACGATGGCGCACTTCCAGGTCATCCAAGTGGCAAGCGCCCGGACTTCGTCGAGTGTGACGCCGGGGTGAAACCGGATGCCACCCTTGCCCGGACCACGAACGTTGTTGTGCAGGACTCAGTATCCAACAAAGATCTCGATCCCGCCTTTTTCGGTTTGAACCGGAAACTCGACCGTAACCGCCTTCATCGGGCGCCGGAGATACTCCCGCAGCCCCTCGTCGAGGCCTAGAACGAAGCGCTCGGCAGCGTCGAACTGAAGCAGCGCCACGAGGTGCGGGTTGAGCTCCTCCGGATAGCCCTGGCTAATCGACGGGACCGCGGTAGGAAGATGCACCGTCATGGCCTGCTTCATAGAATCGACAAAACGTCCCTGCAGAGCGATATTCGTCGGCCGGTGTCAGGAGTTCGTCAGCGTGCGATACGCGTATGCGAATCGGTCTATGGCTGCTCTACCTTGCGGCCGTCTGTTGGCCGCGCTGGCCTGCGTTGTGCGACGGAGTTCTTTGAGCGGTGTCTTCGCCAAAGAGATTTCTGATCGTTGCTGCGCCCCAACATCGGCGGGAAGCTAGTAGGAACTGTCGGCCAACAGGCTGATCCTGCCAGAGTGAAATGCACTCGGCACAGAGCGGGACGGCGCGATCAACTCGGCCAGGGCCTTGCTGACGCACTACGCAACGAGTCGGTTCGCCGCACGCGAAGCAAGGAGTTGCAGCGCGACGTGGCATAGACAGCATTCTCCGGCGCCTATAGGTCCTCGTCGAAGGACTGCACGAACTCCTCGGATTCTGCCTTGTTGAGGTCGCCATAACTACGCCCTGCGAGCAGGTTCTCGTAGAGCTGCTGCGCTGCTGCACTGCGTCCCGACCACCAAACCTGCAAGCTTCCCTTCAAGTTATAGAAGGCGAACAGCTACTGGCTGTACCAGCAGCCAATCAGGTAAGTCCCCGTGCTGCCGTTAATTTCATCGTACTTGTCTATGAGGACCGAGACACCATTGTTGCCCTCGTTGCTTTCATCGACGATTCCACCCGGGGGCTGGTTGCCGCGATGCTGATCCAGCATTACTGTGCCTTCCACGATGGCAATGCGCGCGCTCATGAGGAAAACCTCCCCTAATCCTCTCTCCACTCCGGCTGCCAGTCGCCTGCCGGTAGTAGAGCCTTGTCCCGTGAATGAGTAAGTAGATCTGGCGAGTCTCCAAAAGATGGACCACGCCCCCGGCCTGGAAAAGCAATTCCGGCTCTGCAATAACGAACCTGAGCACGCTCATCGTTCCTAGAATCGCGGCACGACCGAGGATCTGCCGGCTGCTAGACTCTTTGTCTCCCTCCCGAGGCGGTCGTCCGGCATGAAACCCGAGCCAACCAATCCCGACGCGGTATCCTTTCTGAGAGGCTCGCAATCGAAGAGGCTACCGGACGACGAGGCCACGGCAGAGACATTGCCGCTCCCAGTCCTGGCCGAGTTCTCCGACCAGCAACCCCAGCGCTATGTCATCAAGCAGGATGACAACGGTCGGTACCTGACCAGCCGCGAAACCCCCGAGATCAAGGTCCGCCTGCAACGGGACCTCTCGGTGACCGCCGCCGCGGCTCGCAAGGCCCCGGAGGGAACCATATTCTTGGACGGCACAGCCCAGGACGAGCCCTTTCTGGATCACGAGCGGCAGGTCTTCAACCTCGACCACCACGAGGGCGTCATCCGCCGGTTCACCCTCTCGGCCTGCGAGCAGGCGATGGTCCTGGTTCTGAGGGGGCTGGATCTCCGCGAGCGACCGTGGACGATCCTCGCCAACCAGCCCGACCTCGACACGGTCCTGGCCATCTGGGTGCTTCTGAACAGCGTCAACCTGGGCGACGAGCAGCCCGAGATCCGGCGTGCTTCCATACCGCTTATAAGGGTTGAGGGGCTGATCGATTCCCAGGGACTCGAGTTCCTGGAGTTCAGCGGTATGGGTGAGACCGACTTGAAGGAAACGCTGGCCCGGCTCGACGCGCTGCGTGAGGTCGAGCTGTCGGCCTCGGACGAGGGCAATGAGGACACACTCCTCGAAAGCCTGATGGCGCAACTCGGAATCGTCGACCGGATGGTTTATCCCATTGACTTCTTCGACACCATGCCGGGTGTCGAGGAGCTCGCGCTCGAGGAGCTGTCACCTGACCGAATCGTTGTCGTCTGTCGCTGTGACTGCGGCATTTATGAGGCCGAGCCGGTTCTCAAGCGGCTATACGGCAAGCGGCTGGGGATCGTCGTGCTTCAGAAGGGCCCCGGCGCCTACACTGTGCGCCAAGTCGATAGCTTCCTTCCGGCGAACCTCAAAGAGGCCTACCGGACTCTCAACTTGGTGGATCCGGCCGTCAAGAACAGCCGGTCGTCGAACTGCTGGGGAGGTTCCGGCGAGATCGGTGGTTCGCCCCGGGGCTCCGGAACGCAGCTCGAGCCCGGAGACATCGCCGCGGCCTGTCAGCTCGCCTACCGTCGCCCATCGCTCAAGCAGTGCGCGACATCGGCTGGGCTGGCGTTCCTCTTGAGTTCGCTGTCCATGGTCGTCGGCTGGGTGATCGCAGCTGTGAGCTCGGCGACGCCGTCCTGGCCCGGTGTGATGGGGCAGCGAGAGCTCGCGCTCTTCGGCGGCGCCGCAGTCGCCGTTACCTGTCTCCTGCTCTTGACTCTCAAGGCTTCACGGAGACCAGGACTCTTCGGCATTCGGCTCCCCGCGGGCTGGGACTGGTTGTGGCTGAGTCCCTTGGCTGTGGTGGGAGCTCTGCTCGGCGGGGCTTGGATGCCCGGGGTCGGTGGCTCTCCGAACCTCCTACAGCTGGCGAAGCTCGTGCCCTTGTTGCTTCTTCTACCCGTGGTCGCAGAGATCACGTTCCGGGGAGTCGCCCAGGGCGTCCTGATGGCGCGCTACCGGGCCCAGCGGACGGGAGGACCGTGGTTCGTTTCCTGGCCGGCTTTGCTCAGCGCGGTCTTCTTTGCCCTCTGGACCGTCCCCCTCTACCTCGCTCTGCCGGCGACGACCGCCAGCCCCTCGTCCTCGCTGGTCGTGGCAATCTTCGGAGGCCTGCTTCTGGGGCTGGCACTGGGCATCTGCCGCGAGCGCGCTGAAAGCCTCGTCGCGCCGCTGACTCTGCACTACCTCGGCGCCGGAGCCTTCCTGCTCGCGCGGTCGCTTCTCTGAGTCCCATAGGCTCTCCCGATTCAAGCATTGACAGCTTAGCGTCTCCAGGGCAAGAGCGGAGCGGCTCTCCGGCGTCTTTGTTCCGCTTGTCTCAGAGAGCCCTTTGGCGATGACTCGCGGAGTCAGCAAGCATCCTGTTTTCGGTGCTTTACGGTGGTGGGCCGTGAGGGAATCGAACCCCCGACCATCAGATTAAAAGCCGCCCCCAGCAGCCCAGAGAAGGACCAACCAGGACAGGCAAGGCCAGCATTTTCAGCGACTTACGAGAACCGCTGTTGTCCTCCTCGGTCCCGATTTGGCCCACTTTGGCCGCCCGCAGTGCAGCGAGAGTGCAGCATGAGAGCCGCGCGGGCGGCCTGAGCCGGTGTCTCGTCCGGCACAGCACACACTATCTCGCACGACCTCGGGCAGCGCCATCGACCTCGGCTTCATGGCCCGGGCATTCGTGCAGACGACGCTGCCGCACAAGAGCACCGATGCTCTCGTCTTCACCCGCCGCAACGGCCGCCTGACGCTCAAGATCACCGCCGACAAAGACTTCGGTCTGCCGTACGGGCGCTATCCGCGCCTTCTGCTCGCCTGGATGACTCGCGAGGCCTGCCGCACTAAGTCACGACGTCTCGAGCTTGGCCGCTCGCTCTCCAGCTTCATGAACGAGATCGGCCTCACGCCGACCGGCGGACAGTCCGGAACGATTCCCCGTCTTCGCGACCAGATGGCGCGGCTCTTCCTCTCCACTGTCTCCTTCACCGACTTCGACCCGGGCGCCGGCAGGCTCACCGATGATCGGTTCACCATCGCCGACAAGACCCGGCTCTGGTGGTCGCCATCTGGGCCAGGCGACGAACCATTCTGGGGTTCCTACGTCATCCTCAGCGAACTTGGGTTCCGCGCCCTGGCCGAGAAGCCGGTACCCATCGACATGGCGACTCTTCGGGGCCTGCGCAGCCCGCTCGCGCTAGACATCTACTGCTGGCTCACCTATCGCAATAGCTACTTGAGACGGCCGACCCGTATCCCGTGGCCGGCACTCGCCGAGCAATTCGGTGCCGGTTACAACGATCGACGAAACTTCAAGCGCAAGTTCAGGGCAGCGCTACTGCAGGTCCTCATGCTCTACCCGTCGGCACGCGTCGCAGCGGTTCCCGGTGGTCTGCGCCTCCATCCGTCAGCCAGTCACGTTCGACAGGCCCAAGAGTTTTGACTCACGGCTGTGGAAACGCGGAGTTTTCCACACATATCCGGTACCCCCCGGCACGCATAAACGGTACCCCCTCGGCGGCGAATCCACGCATGAACGGTACCCCCATCCCTGTAGTTGTTCCTGTAGTTCTCCCAGTAGTAGTCGCCACCTGTCTGTGGAAACGCCCACTCGACCCCCGGTCCAGAAATCCCGCGGGACTCCCACCCCTCCCAACAGCACCGGCGACGGCGGCGGCGGACCCTCGCTGTTCCCAGCCAAACGTCAACTGATACCGCGAGCTACGAGCCGCCGCCTTATGGCCTCGGGTGCCCCAGGAAACCCGCCCGAAGCGCAGCCACGAAACCGACACCTTCAAGAGGCTCATAACTCAAGACAACTCGCGCGAGTTCGAGCGGACCTTCGGGATCCTCTTCGCGCTCGAGGATGCTGTCGATCGCTTCTCGGACCGCCGCTGAGCCAAATCTCGCCATATCGGAACCGAGCAGCTCAGCGCTGGCGAACTTGTCTTCGAAGCCATGCCGCTCAATGAGATCTGCCTCATCCTCGATGGAGAGTCGAGGCTCCCGGATCTCAAGATAGTGCTTGCCGATGACGACGAGGTCGTACGCGTCCTTATCCTGAGCCGGACCTCGGCGCCGATCTTCCCAGGCCAGGAGCTTCAGCACGGCAAGTGCGGGCAGTGTAACCACGGGCACGCTCACGTTGCCGGGAAGCACAACTCCAACCGTGGATTCTGCCACCTCTGTGAACCCGACAAGGTTCATTACGGGGTTTCCGTTCGGAGGCCAGGCGATCGTTCGATCTGGCCTTTCGACGCCTCCGAAAGGAATCAAGTCGATCAAGGTACCGTTCGGATGCCTGAATCTGTGCTGCATTCGTTCGTCGAGTTTCACGTCCTGAGTGTCCAATGCGTCCTTGAGGCGCTCGAAGGTCTGCCAATCGGCGCATTCGATCGCGAAATCGACATCATGGGTTTCCCTACCGGTGTCGATCTTGTGCCCGAACTCCAGCCACAGATCTCGGGCCAAAGCACCAGTCACGTAGATCTTGCAGCCAAGGCGCGAAGCGGCATCCAGGACTGCTGCGATCGCCTCAGCGAGTCCAGCGAGCGAGGTGTACCCGGAAAGGTCCATCTATCTTTTCCTCGTAGAGCCGCTCAGCTGTTTCGCGAGCTCGCGGGTCGGCCAGTGCAAGCAAGTCTGCATACACCAAGACGGGTGGCACAATCTGCGTCCTCTTGTCTGTATCGAAACGCCAGAACTTCTTCCGAAAATCTACTCGGCCATCAGCGTCCTTCTTCAGACGTTTCGCCGCAACCAGACGTGCCGGGACCTTGTCAGCGTAGATCGTCAAGGTTCCCGGCTTGAGGTACTTGGTTAGCCGTGCTGCGGCAGGCTCGCCTCCCCACAATGCGCCGTGGTGCCGAAGATCTGTCTTTCTCCACCACCGGATGTCCTCGGCTTCGAATCGCTGGAGCAAGAGCCGCGGTCGCAGATCGCGAGCGTAGGCAGGTACCCAAGCGTCAAGAAGTTCCTTCGGCTCCACGAGTCGGCGGTCGAATCTCCCAAGTCTCATGACGTACCCATCGTTGATGAGATCCCGCATCACCCACTGCACGGTGCCGAGGGCGACACCGACGGTGTCGGCAAGCGTCCGATAATCAGTCTCCGCCAGCTCGAGTCGACAAAGGAGCGCGAAGAGCAGCTTCAAGCCGCTCGGCTGGAACGCACGGCGCCGCTCTCGCTCAGCCTCGAGCCGCAGTGTGTCCTTCTCTCCCTTGACCCAGATGTAGAGTCCTTCCTGCCGAAGATAGGCGTTGCCGGCTGCGTCGACGAAGTTCACTCCATTCTCCCGAAGCCGGTCCGCCAGCTTCGGGTTGATGTAGTCCGCTACAAGCAGTTGAGGCGTGTCAGCGAGGCCAGGCCGAGCAAGGGCATCGGCAACATGCTGAGTTGGCCGAGCCTTCACCTCGACGACGAACTCGACTTCCCCCTCCGGGTGGTGGAGCTTTACGACAGCATCAGCGCGCTTGGTTGGCAGCAGGGGCTCCCGGTGCAGGATCTCCCAGTGAAGTCCCAGGCGTTCGAGTGCTTCTTCAGCTCTGTGCAGGATGGTCTCTTCTGTTTCGCGCATGGCGGCACCTCGGCGTTCATTATGCCACAGTGTTCATGATTAGTGAACACTTCAACAGAGTGAACATGCTCCGCCGGCCCCCGTATGGTGCCAAAAGTCGGCCGACATGACGTCGCTCTGCCTACAGGTAGGTCACGCACCACCGCCTCGCTTCTTCTGGACCCCATCTGGCGTGGGCCCGTAGTCTCCGGCGATGTCTCACTCTCTACACTTCCTCGTTTTCACGATGGCCGGATGGCTGAACCGCCACCAGGTAGACTTGATCGACTACCTGCGAGAAGAGAATCGGATCCTGCATCAGCAGCTCGGCAGCGGGCGTCTGCGTCTCACGGATGAGCAGCGCCGTCGTCTTGCGGTCCGGGGCAAGGTGCTCGGACGCAAGGCTCTGGGTGAAGTGGCCGGGATCGTCACACCCGACACGATCCTGCGGTGGTATCGGAGGCTGATCGCCAAGAAGTACGACGGCAGTTGCCACCGAGGTCGAGGTCGCCCGACCACGGCGAAGCAGATTGCGGAGCTGGTCGTCAGGATGGCGGAGGAGAATCCCAGGTGGGGCTACACCCGGATCCGTGGCGCTCTCGCCAACCTTGGGCACCAGATCGGTCGCAACACGGTGAAGCGGATTCTCCAGGATCATGGGATCGAACCGGCTCCGGAGCGGAGCCGGCGAACGCCCTGGAAGACGTTCCTCGAGGCTCACTGGGATTGGATCGCAGCGGCCGACCTGTTCACGGTGGAGGTGCTGAGCTGGGGAGGGCTCAGGCGCTACTTCGTGCTTTTCGTGATCGAGCTCAAGACCCGTCGAGTGAAGATCGCTGGCATCCACAGCCAGCCGTACGGGGAATGGATGGAGCAGATGGCACGAAATCTGACCGACGGATTCGGTGGTTTTCTCCGCAAGACGCGTCACCTGATCCACGATCGGGATTCGCTGTACACAAAAGCGTTCAGTGAGATCTTGCGGGGGAGCGGCGTGGAGCCTATACGGTTGCCGGCAAGAAGTCCGAATCTGAACGCCTACGCGGAACGATTTGTGCGCTCGATCAAGGAGGAGTGTCTGAGCCGGGTAGTGTTCCTCGGCGAGCGGCATTTGCGGTTCGTCGTCCACGAGTACGTCGAGCACTACCACCGTGAGAGGAACCACCAAGGACTCGACAATGAGCTGCTGACGCCGTTGTCGAGACCAGCGGACCGAAATGGAAGCGTCCAGTGTCGGGAGAGGGTCGGTGGGCTGCTCAACTACTACTATCGTGAGGCCGCGTGAGGTGTGGGCCGATTATTGGCACCCTACGGGGTTGAAAGCAGCTCGGCGACGACTGGGCTACTCGCAGAAGAAACTGGCACGGCATTTATGCGTCGACCCCACCTCTATTCGATACTGGGAAAGCGGCCAGACCGTTCGGTTCTTCCGGTGCCGAAGACTCGTGAAGGACCTTCTCGACGAGCTTGATATTGCGATCGAGAACACGGTTGCGTTGAGTTAACGAGTGGTTCGAATCTAGTGGCGCGTCACGTCCGAGAAGGGCGACTTCTGGGACCTTCCGAGACTTGTCGTCGTGGTTCGATCGCAAGGTCGCGGCCGCCGATTTCGCCTTCACTCTTCAGAGTGGAGTCGTCCGCTGCCGCATCGAGTGCTCAGGTCTATCGCCCACGGCGTCCGGAGCGCACGGTCCTCTACCGAGCCCTGGCTCATCACTTCGAGCGCTTCCTTCAGGTACATGCGGAGCGTCTCAGTCACACCCACTGCTATACACACTTCGCTCCGCGAGTTCTCTCGCGCGAAAGAAGCTTCGCACCTATTCTCTGGGAAGTCCTCCAGGCGGGCCGTCCGCCGTCACTAGGTCCGTTTCGTTGAGAATTAGTGTGGCTGCGGCCTCGTCTTCAACGCGAACCGCCTTCTTCCACGTTTCCCAACCGAGGTGCGGGCTCCGCGCGTCAAGTTGACAGTGCCGCCCGCGCGCCTAGCCGGAAGAGCGGGCCACGGCGCCGCCGCCGCTACCAGGAGGCGAAGTCGTCGGCGTGGATCGCGCCGTTCGAGGTGGTGACGGTGCCGCCGACGTGGCCGAGACGCACGCTCCAGAGGT
>JAAENP010000299.1 GCA_024224155.1 bacterium | reverse complement strand
GCGTTGCCATGGGGGTCGTGGCAGCTCGTGCAACCGAGCTCGGAAGCGGGAAAGCTGCCCCCTGGAGAGAGAGGGTGGCGTGAATCGGTAGCGAGGCCATATCCCGGAGCCACGATGCTGTGCCCCGCGGCTTCGCCGGGTATCGGATTCGTCGCTCCCTCCGGGCCGTCGTTGAGGTTGTCCTCGAAGAGGAACACAAAGTTGCCGCCACCCATCTCCGGCGAGGGAAAGAGGGGATCGTCGGCAAGCACGGCCCCGAGCTCGGTGGCATGACAGGAGAGACAGACGTCGCTGGCGCTGGGACCCTTGAGCAGAGCGCCAACGTCGCCGAAGCCGAGGGGGAATCCGTCCTGGCTGTCGTGCATGACATGGCAGCCGTCGCAGTTGGCGACCCCTCGTTCGTGAAAGGCGATGGCGGTGCTGGGCTGGCAGAGACAAGAGATGGCTGCAATCGCGGAGAGCAGCGGAAGGTATCTGCTCATGATGCTCTTCCCCTGGATCGGAGGCGCATGTCCGGGTCCCGTGTCACGGCCCGTCGAGACTGCCGGGATGGACGCGGCCTGTCAAGATACCCGCGGGACCGATCCTTAGAGGAAGACATCATCACCCGGGCGGCGAGCCCATCGGGGAAGAAGGTCCGCCAGGCGGGGCTCGCGCTTCGTTTGAACTGTTGGGTTATCGACGCCAGCGTCTCGATTGACTATCTTCGGCAGACCTGATGAAGCTCTTTCGCGAACGAACCCCATCCGAGTGACGCAGAGACCGCTAATCGCCGGCGCGATCGGTCTTTTGGTCCTGATCTGGGGCAGCACTTGGGCCGTGATCCGCCTGGGCCTGGAGGGAATTCCGCCGTTTGCCGGCGTCGCTCTGCGATTCACGCTCGCGGCCGCGATTCTGTTCGTACTCGGTCGGATCCTCAGAGTGCCCGTTCAGCGGGGGGCACGCCTCCACGGCATTTGGACGGTGCAGACCGTCTTCTCATTCTGCATCTCGTACGGAGTGGTCTATTGGGCGGAGCAGTGGGTCCCCTCGGGCCTGGCCTCGATTGTTTTCGCGACCATGCCGTTGTGGGTTGCACTGTTTGCGCACTGGAGGCTGCCGAACGAGCCTTTACGCATGGCCCAAACGCTGGGTGTCGTAGCGGGCTTTCTCGGAGTCGTCGTGATCTTCTCGGACGACCTGACGCTGGCGGCGCGCAGCGAGGTTCTCGTTCCGGCGCTCGTGCTCTTCGCCTCTCCGATCGCGGCCGCCATCGCCCACGTCTACGTCAAGAAGTGGGGGAGCGGGGTTCATCCGATGAATGTCATCACGGTGCCGATGCTGCTCACCGGGGTCGTGATGGCAGGCCTATCGTTAGTCGTCGAGTCCGACCGGTCCTTCGCGTTCGATCTGCAAGCGGTCGGGGCTCTGCTCTACCTGGCGATCCTCGGGTCGGTAGTCACGTTCACCATGTACTACTGGGTCCTGGAGCGGATTGCCGCGACGCGGCTTTCTCTGATTACCCTGGCGATTCCGGTGGTCGCGGTTTTGGTGGGCACCCTCCTTCTGGATGAACCGTTCTCGACGCGAACCGGAGTGGGCGCGGCGCTAGTACTTGTTGGTGTTGGCTTAGCGAGTCGCTAGAAGGGTTCGACACCCTTCGCTTCGCTCGAGGGCCAGCGGAGGTCGCCCGCTACCCGGGGCGGCGGGATTCTGCGGCAGCTCTTGCCGCGTCGCGACGACTCGGCTTGACTTCGCACCGCACCGCGGCAATAATCACGGAGGTTTACTGAGCGGTAAAGTGCCCCGCGGGGAATCGGGACTACTAAAGAAAGGGAGAATCCGATGAGCGAGCAGAAGGTACGAGACGTCTCAGAAGAAGAGGCGATCAAGGTCGCCGAGGCCGCGCGCCAGGAAGAATGGCTCCAGCCCAGCTTCATGAAAGAGATGTTCCTGGGCAGGTTTCGCTTCGACCTGATCCATCCGTTTCCCCTCGCCGGAGAAGACCGACCGGAGTTTGCCGCCTTCTACAACGCCCTGGTGGAGCTCATCGAGAGCGAGATCGATCCGGCCGAGATTGACCGGACCGGCGAGTACCCGGAGCACGTTGTCGACGGTCTGCGCAAGCTCGGTGCCTTCGGCATGAAGATCCCGAAGAAGTACGGCGGGTTGGGCTTCACCAATCGTGAATACCAGCGGGTGATGCACCTGATGGGCAGCGTCGACGGCAACCTAGCCGCGTTGCTCTCGGCTCATCAGTCGATCGGCGTTCCGCAGCCCTTGAAGCTCTTCGGAACCGACGAGATCAAGGCCAAGTACTTGCCGCGGTGCGCCAAGGGCGAGATCTCGGCCTTCGCCTTGACCGAGCCGGATGTCGGATCCGACCCTGCCCGTATGGGCACGACCGCCGAGAAGACTCCGGAAGGCGACTACATCCTCAACGGCACCAAGCTGTGGTGCACCAACGGCACCCTGGCGAAGCTGCTCGTGGTCATGGCCCAGCAGCCCGACATCGACAAGATCAGCGCGTTTGTGGTCGAGACCGACTGGGAGGGCGTCGAGGTGGTCACCCGCTGTCATTTCATGGGTCTCAAGGCCCTGGCCAATGCGGTCATCAGGTTCGACAACGTGCGAATTCCGGCCGAGAACCTGATCGGCAAGGAAGGGCGGGGCTTGAAGATCGCTCTCTCGACGCTCAACGACGGCCGGCTCTCGATTCCCAACGGCTCGGTGGGCACGGCCAAGTCCTGCATCGAGATCTGCCGGCGCTGGGCAAAGAGCCGGGTGCAGTGGGGCAAGCCGATCGGCAAGCATGAGGCGATCGCGCACAAGATCGCCGACATGACCGCGACCACCTTCGCCATGCAGTCGATCGCCGATCTCGCAACCGAGATGGCCGACGCCGGCGACCGCGACCTGCGGCTCGAGGCGGCCGCCTGCAAGGAGTGGAACTCTTTTCAGACCTGGCGTTTGATCGACGAGGCCATGCAGATTCGGGGCGGGCGTGGCTACGAGACCGAGGCCTCACTCGCCAATCGCGGTGAAGAGCCGATCGGGGTGGAGCGCATGATGCGCGACTATCGGATCAACAAGATCTTCGAGGGCTCGAGCGAGATCATGCACCTGCTCATGGCCCGCGAAGCGGTGGACAAGCACCTGCAGGTCGCGGGAGCTCTGATCGATCCGAAGCAGCCTCTCGGCGCCAAGCTCGGGGCCCTGGTCAAGAGCGGTCTTTTCTATCTGGGCTGGTATCCGACGCGCTGGCTGGGTTGGAGCCTGTGGCCGAAGTACGCGAGCTTTGGGCGCAACTCCAAGCACCTGCGCTTCGTCGACCGCAAAGCGCGGAAGCTGGCCCGGGAGATCTTCCACGGCATGACCGTCCACCAGGCGCGGATGCAGAACAAGCAGGGTTTCCTGTTCAGAGTAGTCGACATCGCCAACGAGCTGTTTGCGATCGCGGCCTCGGTCTCGAGGGCGGAGGCTCTGAAAGCGGCGGGCTCCTCGGACGCAGAGCATGCGGCGACGCTGGCTGACATGTTCGGCCGGATCTCCCGGCGCAAGGTCAAGCGGCTCTTCCAGGATCTGTGGCACAACGACGACGTCATGCAGTACAAGCTCGGCGTCAAGGTCATGGAGGGTGAGCACCGCTGGATCGAGTCGGGCGTGATCGGGGTGGAGAGGATGCTGTCGCGGGAAATGGGTCGGTTGGTGGCCGAATCGGCGGCCGGCGCGGCGGACGCCGAGACGGCAGGCGTGGTCTAGGATCGGCCTGAACAGGCGGTGGAGACGGAGCTCGGCGGGGTCTAGGATCGGCAGTTCACGCGACTCTCTCGCGCCCAGTCATTCTGAGCGAAGCGAAGAATCTAGTCCCTTCCGCCAGAACGTCTGCGTCGAGCGCGTCCACTGGGGTGTGGCCAGACGGTTCTTTGTTTACATCCTCGCAAGCCGCTCACGAACGCTTTACGTGGGTGTGACCTCGAACCCAAGGCAGAGAATGCTGGCGCATAGACGTGGAGAGGGTTCTGAGTTCACGAAGCGATACCACATTCACCACCTGGTGCGGCTAGAGGGATTCGCACGGGTTCGTGATGCGCTGCTACGCGAGAAGCAGATCAAGGGCTGGCTGCGTTCAAAGAAGCTGCGGTTGATCGAGGAGCAGAACCCGGAGTGGCGAGATCTCTCGTGGGACTTGTGGAGTATTTGAGAGCGAAGACCGAACCGATGGGATTCTTCGCTGCGCTCAGAATGACAAGGCTGTGGAGCGATGCTATCCAGCCTCTTGCCAGTCCAGGATCTCGTCGAGGGTATTGCTCGAGACCGAATGGTATCCGCTGCGGGCTTCGGCATAGACGCCGTGGGCCCACGCGAGGTCCTCGGGCGTCTCGGCCAGCGCCGTGTAGAGCGGCTTGAGGAACTTGCGGCGCCCGACTTGGAGGAGGAAACCACGAAGCGCGGGATAGGCCTCTTCGTGCCCAGCGGCAATAGCCCGTTCGAACCAGGCGCTCTGGATCTCGGAGTTGCCCGACGAGTTGAAGCCGAAGACGGAGTCCAGGTTACCGAGCTGAACGGCGGTGATGGCCTCGGGAAGGCTGCGCAGGAAGTGCAGCCAGTGATGGGTCGTCCAATCGTCGGTCTCGAGGTCGCCGGCATCGGCTCCCCCGGCGAAGGCCGCGATCTGTTCTTCGACGCGTTGGAACTCGGCTGACTCGGTGGCCGGCGCGTTCATCGGAAGACCGGGACCGTAGATCCAGGCCTCGAGGTCGAGGGAGTCCGCAAGGCCTGGCTGGTCGGCTAGGAGGTTCTCGTTCAGGTAGCGGACGAAGGTCTCGGTATCCAGAGACTTGAAGGAGAAGTGACCGAAATAGCCGCGCAAGAACTCGTCGAAGTACTCGCGACCGACCGCGGTCTCGAGCGTGGTCAGGAAGGCCGCGCCCTTTTCGTAGGCGATGTCGGTCATGCCGTCGTCCGGATCGCGCCCGGCAAGCGCGAGCTTCAAGTGCGCGTCCGGCGAGCTCGGATCGAATTCCTCGAAGGCGGTTTCAAGGTCTTGCCGGCCGAGAACCGCGAGCATCTGCGCGTACTCGACTCCATAGAGCTCTTCCATGAGCCGGTAGGTGATGTAGGTGGTCGTACCCTCATTGAGCCAGAAATCGTCCCAGGTGGCGTTGGTGACCAGGTTCCCGGACCATGAGTGCGCCAACTCGTGGGCTACCAGCGCGACCAGGGAGCGGTCGCCGGCGATGATGGTCGGAGTGGCGAAGGTGAGTCTCGGGTTCTCCATGCCCCCGAACGGGAAGCTCGGCGGCAGAACCAGCAGGTCGTAACGGCCCCAGTCATAGGGACCGTAGAGTCTCTCCGCTGCCGTCATCATGGCCGGCACATCCGCGAACTCCCAGGCGGCGGCCTCGACCACCGTGGGTTCGGCGTAGACTCCCGCGCGGTCGTCGATCGGCCGGAACTCGAGATCGCCGGCCGCAACCGCCAGCAGGTAGGAAGGGATCGCCTGCGGCATCTCGAAGTGATAGAGGCCGTCCTCGGAGCGCTCGGTCGGGTTCTCGGCGCTCATCACGGCCATCAGGTCGGAGGGCACGCTCAAAGTGGCGGAGTAGGTCATCCGTACGCCCGGCGTGTCCTGGCAGGGCACCCAGGTGCGCGCCAGAATGGCTTGAGATTGGCTCAAGAGGAAGGGTTTACCGCTGGCGGTCTGCTCGGGCGTGAGCCACTGCAGCGCGCCGGCCTTCGGGCTGGTCGCGTAGGTGATTCGAACCGTGCTGGAGTCAGGGGGCAGCTCGACACGGAGAGCTCGGCCGAGGTAAGGCTCTTCGTCCCCGAGGTTGAAGACGGCATCTTGCTCGCCCTCGGAGGTCCTGACGACAACGGACGAGATTTCGAGGTCACGCGTATCGAAGACGATCTCCTCGACGCCTGGGGCTACGTCGATGTCATAGGCTGCCGTGCCGGTGAGCGTGTGGCTGCCGAAGTTCACGTCGAGATCCAGGTCGAGATGCCGGACGACAGCCTCCTCAGGCCGGCTGTAGGAATGCGGGTCCGCCGCTCTCGAGCCCTTCTCGGAGGTGTCGCGGGCCGAGTCATCCGGGCGTCGGCAGGATGCCGTCAGCCCGATCAAGCACGTCATGGCGACCAGGGCGAACGCGATCGACTTAGCCTTTGCCTTGCTCACGGATTCCCTCCACATCAGGTGATCTTTCGTCCCTCGGCTGAGGGCGATTGTCGTATTTGCGGTACAGACGCTTTTGCCGATCGAGCGAGAAGTCGATCTCGTCTCCCGCGATCCAGGCGCGCAGTATTCGGGTCTTCACTTCGAGCGGGTCACCGCTGGTGGCGATGAAGGTCGCATCCTTGCCGACCTCGAGAGAGCCGACTCGGTCTTGGATGCCGAGGAACTCGGCCGCACTGAGGGTGACGCTGCGCAACGCGACCTCTTTCGGCAGGCCGAAGGCCGCCGCCATGGCGGCGTGAAATGGCAGATTGCGCACGTGTGGAGCGCGGAAGCCGCCGCCGCCGTCGCCGATACAGAACTCGACGCCGGCGTCATGGAGCCTCTTGGCCGCCGTGAAGGGTGTGTCGTAGGGTTCCCAATCCCGCTCCGGGAGCTTGTGAACTCCGTTGAGGAGCACCCGGACATCGCTTTCGGCGAGCCGGTCGGCCAGGTAGACGGCATCGGGCCCGGTCACCAGGACGATGTTCGACAGCTCCTGTTCATCGGCCCAATCGAGGGCGCTCTCGATCTGGGTGCGCTCGTCCGCATAGAGAAAGAGCGGCATCTCGCCCGCGAGCATCGGGCCGAGCGCGGCGAGCTTGGCGTCGTGAGTGGGCGCGGGCGCTGAACCTTCGGCCGCTGCGGCCACGGCCTTGGCATAGGCCCGGGCGTCTTTCAGTGTGTCGTTGATGGTCTTGAGGGTCTCTTCCTTCTTCTTCTTGACCTCGTCCTCGGACGGCGGCTTCGGCACGCGGAAGCTGGGCGCCGGCGGCCGGAGATCGGGGTACTCGACGTGCATGCCGACCGACGACGACATGGTCATGTCTTCCCAGTTCCAGCCCTCGAGCCGGACCGCCGCAGAGGTGCCTCGAAAGATGCCCCCGGTCGGGACCACGTGCGCGGTCAGGATTCCGCCGGACATGGCCACGGGCAGCAGCTCGGAGTCGGCGTTGAAGGCCACCTCGGCCCGGATGTCGGCGTTGACTTCACCGATCTCCGTGTAGTCTCGGGTTCCCCGAACGCTGTTGATCTCGGTGAGTCCGAGAACGCTCAGCGGGTGCACGAAGCCGGGGTAGAGATGGAGACCGGCGAGATCGACGACGGCGGCATCCGACGGGATCTCGAGATCCGTTCCGATCCCGGCGATCTTGCCGTCCTCGACCAGGAGCGTGGCGCTTTCCATGGCGGCGCTCGACACCGGATGCACGGTCACGCCGACGTAGGCCGTGGCGGCGGCATGGCCGACCGTGGAGACGAAGAGCGAGCCGAAGATCAGAGCGAGTGTTCTTCTCATCTTCATCGCTCCATCTTCTCGTGCGGCCAGGCAACCGGCGTGGTTGGAGTTCTGGGTGGTGTCTCGGCCGGGATCTCCCCCTCGTCGTCAGGACCGGTGGCCTCTTCGTCTTCCGGTTTTTCTTTGAAGGACCGAGCCCTCGCCAGCAATGCGCTTCTTTCTGCGGCGACCGCCTCGCGGCGTGCCAGGTCCTCGGCTCGATCGAAGTATTTGCGGCCGTCCACCCAGGTCTGCTCGACGATCGAGTAGCTCGACAGAGGGTCGCCACTCCAGATGACGAAGTCGGCGTCTTTGCCGGTTTCGAGCGAACCCACCCGGTCCTCGATGCCGAGCTGGATCGCCGGATTGAGGGTGACGAACTTGAGCGCCTCTTCCTCGGGAACACCTCCGTAGCGGACCGCCTTGGCGGCCTCGAGGTTCATCCTCCTGGCCAGCTCCGACGAATCGGAGTTGAATGAGACCACGACATTGCGATCCCACATGATCGCGCCGTTGTAGGGGATCGCGTCGATGACCTCGTATTTGTAGGCCCACCAGTCACTGAAGGTCGAGGCGCCGGCTCCGTGGGCGGCGATCTCGTCGGCGACCTTGTAGCCCTCGAGGACGTGCTGGTAGCACTTGACATGGAAGCCGAAGTCTTCGGCGATCCGCATGAGCATGATGATCTCGTCGGCTCGGTAGGAATGAGACTGAATGCCGCGTTTGCCCTCGAGGACCTCGATGAGGGCTTCGAGCTGGAGGTCCCGCCTGGGGGGTACGCGGCGACGGTCCGGCGAGGCTCTGTGCTCGTTCCATTCCCGGCGGTAGTCGAGCGCCGCGGTGAACCGCTCTCGAATCGATTGCTCGACGCCTGCTCGAGTCTGCGGGTACCGCCTCTCCTGGACGTTCCAGTTGCTCTGCTTCGGATTCTCGCCCAGCGCGAACTTGATACCCCGGTAGGCGCCGTCGAGGAGAAGCTCCTCCGGTGGCTGGCCCCAGCGCAGCTTGATGGTCGCGGTCTGGCCGCCGATCGAATTGGCCGAGCCGTGCATGAGATTGGCGGTGGTGAGACCTCCCGCCAGTTGCCGGTAGAGATCGACCGCGTGGGCGTCGATCACGTCCTGTATCCGGACCTCGGCCGTGGTGATGTTGGTGCCCTCGTTGACTCCGCCAGTAATGGCGACGTGGGAGTGCGCGTCGATCAGACCCGGTGTGACGTGCTTGCCGTCGGCGCCGATTTCGATCGCGCCGGCCGGAGCACTCAGACCCACGCCGACCGCGCTGACCCTGCCGCCGCGAATCAGCAGGTCCGCGTTCTCGAGGCGGCCATCGGGTCCGCTGGTCCAGATCGTGGCGTTTCGTACGACGGTCGCTTCGGGCTGCTCGGGCAGGTCGTTTCGCCACGCGGACGGATCGCCCAGGGTCTCGCCCGGAGCGGGGGAGACGCTCGCTATCCAGAGTGTCGCGAGGGCCAGACCGGCCAAGAACTGTCTTGCGAGCTTCATCGAGTGACCTCCGTCGGTTCGGTTGATCGCGTTCCCTTGATCGTGAACGACCCGGTCGGGGAGGTCCCGTGACCCGTGCCGCTGTCGCCCTTGATGTCTAGGTGAAACTCGATATCTCCCGGGGTTCCGTGGGCCGTGCCGTCGAAAACGACTTCGAGCCGCTCTCCCGAGACCTCGGCCCTGGACAGTGGGATCCGATTCCCCTCGGGATCTGTCACCGTGCCCGAGAGATTCTTGGCGTTGCCCTCGAGGATCATGACCGCCGGCAGCGTGTCGCTGTCGCCGGTGGTCATCGTCAACTCCCAGGTGCCGGCCGGTTCGATCGCCGGCGGCTTCGAGTCCTTGACCTCGAAGCGCCGCCCGTCGACCCACACTTCTCTGAGGCTGGGCTTCTCGGCGAAAAGCTCGCCCTCGGCGAGGACCAGGTTGGCCATCTTGCCGACCTCGACGGTTCCGGCGCGATCGTCGATGCCAAGGAGCCTGGCGGGGGTGGTGGTCAACGCCGCCAGCGCTTCGTCGGAGCTCAGTCCGCCTCGATCGATGGCGAGGTAGAGGTTTTTGAGCACGTCTCCGGGTGCCTCGAGGCGGTGGCTGGTGATGGCGACCGTATTGCCGGCGTCCAGAAGTGCTTTCGGATTCCGCGGCGCTCGGTCCCAGTGGCGCAGGTCCTCGAGAGAAAGGACGAGATCGTCCTCTTCGGGCACGTTGGGGACCTGAGGGAAGTCGAGTGGCACGATCAGCGGCACGCCGATGACGCTGATCTCGTCCAGCCAGCGGTATTCGTCGCCACTGCCGACGAGGTGCGCCCGGAGTCCGAACTCCCGGATCAAGCTGGCGCTGCGAAGTGCGCCGAGCGCGTCCTCGCCCTCGATGACGACCAGCTCTCGGCCGTTGGCGACATCCGCCAGGTCGGCGAAGGCGGAGTTCATGGGTGGCCGCTTCTGTGCCGGCTCGGCGTCGTAGGAGGCCCAGGCCCTTTCGTGCCAACGGGCGTCGAGCAGGGTCTGCCGAAGAAGAGCGATGCTACCCATGAGGGAGCTCGGATAACCCTTGCCGCGGGCTTTCCGGGCGAAGGTGACGTTCTGGGCGTGCTCGTCGCGCAGGAGGTTCTGGTTGACTCCACCGTCGCCGAGGTTGACGACCGCGCTGTGGCCGCGGAGGAGCCCCTCCTGAGGAGCGACGGCGACGGTCGTGAACCCGGCGCCGCGCAGCTTCTCGGTCGTGGCGCTGTCGAGGCCGTGAAGCGCCATCCGGCGCTCGGGCCGCACCAGCGAGTTGTCGTGGGCGCCGTCGCGGATCTCGCCTTCACTCTGCGGCCACTTGCTCTCGACGTAGGCGTCGATCAAGCCGGGATAGACGGTCAGCTCCGCCCGCTCGAGAACGCGAGCGTCGGCGGGGGGCGTGATCTCGGCCCCTACCGCCTCGATCACTCCGTCACGCAGTACGACCGTGCCCTTCTCGATCACCTGCCCCGGCGCCACGACGATGCGAACCTCGGTGAGGGCGAAAACTTCGGGGCCCCCGGCCCGGGCCGGAGGGGTCGCGGCGAGCAAGCCGAGCGCTAATGCTCCGAAAAGAAACTGTCTCAGTTGCATCGGCAGTAAGCCTCCTGGCTCGGGGATCGGCATCGTTGAGATCGGTTGAGATCGAAGAAGCGGGCGTGGAATCCGGGCTGGGATGCTAGCAGCTCAGGGAACCGTATTCACGCTGCTAGCGGCCCAGCAGGACTTGGGTGAGACACCACTCCTGGCCCTCGCGGTAGCCGTACATCGCCTGTTGGGCCAAGAGAGCATGGCGCCAGGCCCGTAGCGTCCGCCTTGGCCGAGGCTCCTCGGCGGTCTCGAGAATCGAGAGCAGCTCGGCCGAGTGCGCTTCCAGGCGCTCGATCCAGGCCCGAGCGGTGCGCTCGTAGTGCTCGCCACTCCACTCCCAGCGGGAGATCACCTTACAGTTCTTCTCCAGCTCGCCGAGGAGCTCCTCGCCCGGATACAGGGCTCCGTCGGGTGTTTCGGGGAGCATCCAGCCGTGCTCGTCGTCGGATCCAAAATGGTAGGAATCTCGCCAGTGGCATGCGACTTGAGCAAACAGGTGACCGCCCGGTGCCAGCCAGGACAGTAGGCGATCGAAGACTGGCACTGGACTGGCGGCCTGGGTGAGCGCCTCGACGGCGATCACTCGGTCGAAGGTCGCGGGCGCCGAGAAGTCCTTCAGAGTCGCCGCGGCCACGCGTGCGTCCACCGGACCGAGGGCGGAGGACGCACTGTCCAGCAGTTGCCTGCCATTGGCGTCGAGGGCCAGGAGCGTCACCTCGAGACCCGGGATCTCGGTTTCAGCCCAACGGGCCAGCGATCCGGGCAGAGCGCCGATCTCGAGCACCCGGAGACCGCTCTTCAAACCGGCGCGCTCGGCCACGCCCTTGCACCACTCGTCCTCGGCGCGATGGATGTCTTGGGCCCAGCGCGGCCAGAAGGCGGCTCCGGCGTGAAGGCGGGCGCCCAGCACCCGTCGCCAGAACTCGAGCGGCAGCTGAGACCGAGAGAGCCGGACCGGGCCCGAGGCGAAGCCGGGGTGGGCCGAGACCGATCGGAGCACGTCCCGGCGTCGCTGCACCGGATCCTGGCGCGGGTCCGAGCGAAGTCTCACGAGTCGTCGCCGCAGCGCGCGCTTGGCTCTCCAGCGAACCAGGGAGGCGGGGCAGGGGAAGCTCTCGAAGAGCGCACTCGTCAACGGCATCGATTTCAGTCTAGCCTGCCTTCACCCTGGTAAACTCTCGCGTCGCGATGTCCGCCTCGGGAAAGAACAAAAACGTCGGCATGATCAGCCTGGGCTGCCCAAAGAACCGGGTCGACAGCGAGATCATGCTGGGCGAGCTCCAGCGCCAGGGTTACGAGCTGGTCAACGACGTCGAACAGGCGGAAACCGTGATCGTCAACACCTGTGGCTTTATCGACGAGGCGAAGGAGGAGTCGATCGAGGCGATTCTCGAGGTCGCGAGCCGCAAGGGCGAAACCGACAGGCTTCTGGTGGCCGGATGCATGGTCAACCGTTACGGCGAAGAGCTGGCTGCCGAGATTCCGGAGATCGACGGTTTCATAGGGCTCGATGATCTGAGGTCGGTGGGCGGCCTGGTCGAGCTGGGAGGTGCCGGGCCGGCGCCTCCGGCGCCTTCCCACGCGGTCTTCGATCACACCGCGCCGCGACTTTTGACTACCCGCGGCTACGGCTATTTGAAGGTTGCGGAGGGCTGCGACAATCCCTGTGCATTTTGCGCGATTCCGCTCTGGCGAGGTCGTTTTCGGAGTCGGACGATCGAAAGCCTGGTGGCGGAGGCGCGCCGGCTCGAGGAAGACGGAGTCCTGGAGCTCTGCCTGGTTGCCCAGGATACGACTCGGTACGGTGAAGACATCGGTCTGCATCGACACGGAATGGTCCGGCTCGTCGAGGCGTTGCTCGAGAACACGGCGGTCCCCTGGATCCGTTTTCTCTATGCCTATCCGACGACTCTCGACGATGACCTGCTTCGCTTGATGGGCGCCGAAGAGCGTTTTGTCTCCTACGTCGACATGCCTTTGCAGCACTCGCACCCCGACATTCTGCGCTCGATGAAGCGCGGTGGCACCGCGGACCGCTATCTTCGCCAGCTCGAGACGGCACGCAAGTTGGCGTCGGACGTCTTCTTGCGCTCGACCTTCATTGTGGGATTTCCCGGTGAGAGCCGGGAGCACTTCGATCATCTCGTGCGCTTCGTCGAGGAAGCTCGTTTCGACCACCTCGGCGGTTTCGTGTTCAGCCCCGAAGAGGGAGCGCCGTCGGCCGGCATGGGGTCGCGAGTGCCCAGGTCGACGGCCCGGCAGCGGTATGCGAAGCTCCTGGAAGTCCAGCGACCCATCGCCTTGGAGCGCCGGCAGAGGTTGGTGGGAAAGACGCTGCGTGCGCTCATCGAGGGTCCCTGCTCGGAGACCGAACATCTGCTCGAGGGGCGCCACCACGGCATGGCTCCGGAGATCGACGGCAGGTTGTTGATCAACGATGGCTTGATCGAGCCGCCGGGGCTCGCCAACGTCGAAATCACCGAAGCCTTTGCCGACGATCTGGTCGGCCGGATCGTCGGCGAGCCGCGGCCGGTCCGACCGGGGGCGGCAGCGGCCGGACGCAGAGAGAATCCCACTTCACGGCAGGTATGAAGGTCTTCGACGACGCCTGGAACCGGAAGGACCTTCCGCGCGGGGCGGTGGCGACTGTCGGCAACTACGATGGTGTCCACCGCGGTCAGCGAGCGATACTCGAGAAGGTGGTGGCCCGCGGCCGAGAGCTGGAAGTGCCGGCCGCGGTCGTGACGTTCGCGCCGCACCCGGCGAAGGTGCTGTGGCCCGAACGGGCGCCTCGCTGTCTGACCACCCCGGATCAGAAGCAGCGCTTGCTCTCCGAGTGCGGAATCGATTTGGCGTTCTTGGTGCGCTTCGATGCCGAGTTCGCGCAGACTCCCGCCCGCGAGTTTGTCGAGCGATTCCTGCACGAGCGGCTCGACCTGCTCGAGATCTATGTCGGCTCGCGCTTCGTGTTCGGGCGGGGTCGAGAAGGCGATCTCGGACTCCTGCAGCGTTTGGGGGGAGACGACGACCGAGGATCCCATCCGGCGTGGGGCGTCGAAGAGGTCACGGCGGGCGGCTCGCCCATCTCCAGCACACGCATCAGGGAGGCGGTCGCCACCGGCCAGGTCGAGTTGGCCGCCTCGATGCTGGGTCGGCCCTACGAGATCACGGGCACGGTGGTTCACGGCTCCGGGAAGGGCCACGAGCTCGGCTGGCCGACGATCAACCTGGAGCACGATAATGAGCTGATCCCGGCGCATGGCGTCTATGTCAGCCGGGTTCGTCTCGAGGATGCCGGCGGCGAGCTTGTCGACCACCGCTCGGTAGCAAACGTCGGTGTCCGGCCGACGCTGCACGAGAACTCGCCGCCGACGGTAGAGTGCCATCTGCTCGATTTCGATGGCGACCTCTACGGCAGAGCCGTGCGCGTGGAGTTCCTGAAGCGACTGCGCGGCGAGCAGGTCTTCTCATCGCTCGAATCTCTACAGGCTCAGATCGAGAAGGATGTGTCAGCGGCCCGCCGGCACTTCACCAGAAACCGAGTCGGGAAGGTCTCGGTCGGGTAGGACCGCGCGGGCTGCCACGAGCCTCGGGCTGGAGTAGACTTCGAAGGCGGGAATTTGTCGCCCGCCGGAATGCGTTGAATCGACTAGCAGGCGCCCAAACATCGTCGGGCGCGGAAAGAGAGAACTCGATGGCATCAAATCAAATCGTCGAAATCACGGCGGAGAACTTCAACCAGGAAGTCAAGGACTCGGACAAGCCCGTACTCGTGGATTTTTGGGCCGAGTGGTGTGGGCCGTGTCGAATAGTCGCCCCCGTGCTCGATGAAATCGCCTCACAGAACGCCGACGTCAAGATCGCCAAGCTGAACGTCGACGAGAACCAGGACATCGCCGCGCAGTTCCAGGTTTCGAGCATTCCGACCTTCATTCTCTTCAAGAACGGCGAGGTCGCCGACCGCATGCTCGGGGCCATGCCGAAGTCGGCCTTCGAGGACTTCATCAACAGAAACGCCTAGCAGTCCGGGATTTGCGTCAGGGGCTTCTAGACGCCGGCTTGGAGAAGCTCGGCGCCGCGGCTCTGCTGGTGATTGCGGACTCGAGTCGCGATCCGGATCTGGCGGCCTTCGCCGGTTCGGCGCACCTGGGAAAGAGCTTCCTGCTCGCGCCCCGGGGCGGGCCTCCGGTCCTCGGCTATCTGGTCGACATGGAGCGCGACGAGGCCGCCGCGACCGGACTCGATCTCGTAACGCCCTCGGGCGAAGAAGCTCTGGAACTCAGGCGTAGCGGTGGCTCGGAGGTCGAGCTCTTGCTCGTGGCCCTGGCCTCCGCGCTGGAGCGAGTGGGGGTCGGCGAGGGCGTCCTTGCTTGGGCGGGCCACCCGCCGGCGGGCGAGACTCATGAGCTCGTGAGGGCGCTCGAGGGTCGCGGCTTCGGCTCTGCGAGCGGCCAGGCGCTGATGCGGGAGCTCCGCAAGTCGAAATCCGAAGCGGAAATCCGTGCCGTGCGCCGCGCGGCCGAGGGAACCTGCGCCGCCTTTCGTCGGACTGCCGAAATCCTGGCTCAGGCCGAATGGAGCGGTGACGCGCTCCTGCACGGGGGAGAGCCCTTGACCGCGGGCCGGCTGCGTCGTGAGATCGCGATCGTTCTGGCGGGTCACGGACTCGAACAGCCCGAGGGCAACATCGTCGCGGCGGGCGCCGACGCCGGCGTACCGCACACTCAGGGCGCCGACTCGAGAGAGCTCAGGGCCGGCGAGACGATTGTTATCGACCTGTATCCCAAGGGCCTCTTGTTCGCGGATTGCACCCGGACCTTCTGCGTTGGTGAACCGAGTGCGGCTGTCGCCAGCGCCCACGAGCAGTGCTCGAGAGCACTGTGGGCGGCGAGCGCGATGGCTTGCCCCGGTGTCTCGGGTGCGGATCTCCAGAATGAGGTCTGCCGGCTGTTCGAAGATGCGGGTCTTGCGACCGGCCGATCGCACCCGGGTACTCGGACCGGCTACGTGCACGGCCTCGGGCATGGCGTCGGCTACGAGCTGCACGAGCTGCCGTCGTTTAGAAAGAGCGTCGGCAGCACGGGAACTCTTGAGGTGGGGGACGTTTTCACGCTCGAGCCGGGTCTCTACGAGCCGGATCGAGGTTTCGGTGTGCGCCTCGAAGATCTTCTCGTGATGGGCGCGGACGGACCCGAAAAACTGACCCCTCTGCCATACGACCTGGATCCCAGGGCCTGGTGAGCCCGGGATTTGTTTTTTGGGGCTCGAGAGGGTACGTTTTTGATCTCGCCAGCGGGGAAGTCTCGGGAACGATGAGCCAGGAGAGAGGGTAAGCATGGAGCACTACGAGAAGTTGGGGGCTTTCTACCTCGGCAAGCACTACGACCTCGAAGAGAAGGAAGAGCAGGACGAGCTTCTGCTTTACGACTCGAAAGATCTCGTGACGCACGCCATGTGCGTCGGGATGACCGGAAGCGGCAAGACCGGACTGTGTGTCGGATTGCTCGAAGAAGCCGCGATGGACGGAATCCCGGCGATCGTCATCGACCCGAAGGGAGATCTCGGCAACCTGCTGCTCACCTTTCCCGACCTGGCGCCCGAGGATTTCCGGCCGTGGATCAACGAGGACGACGCTCTGCGCAAGGACCTATCTCCGGACGACTACGCGGCTCAGCAGGCGGAGCTCTGGCAGAAGGGCCTGGGTTGGTATGGCCAGACCGGCGAGCGGATTCGGCGCCTCAGGGATGCGGCCGAGTTCACGATCTATACGCCGGGTAGCGACGCCGGCCGGCCGATCTCGATCCTGTCGTCCTTTGCGGCGCCCTCGGAAGCGATTCGAAGCGAGGGCGACCTGCTGCGCGAGCGCGTTTCCACTACGGCCACGAGTTTGCTCGGCCTCCTGGGCATCGACGCCGATCCGATCCAGAGCCGCGAGCACATCCTGCTCTCGACCATCTTGAGTCAATCCTGGGCCGAAGGCCGGGGTCTCGATCTCAGCAGTCTGATCGGTTCGATCCAGAGCCCGCCGGTGGAGAAGGTCGGCGTAATGGATCTCGACTCGTTCTTTCCCTCGAAGGAGCGCTTCAAGTTCGCCATGCAGGTCAACAACCTGCTGGCCGCTCCGGGCTTCCAGGGTTGGATGGAGGGGGAGCCGCTCGACCTTCAGGAGATCCTTTACACGCCGCAGGGCAAACCCCGCATCGCGGTCTTTTCGATCGCGCATCTCTCGGACCCCGAGCGAATGTTCTTCGTGTCGCTGCTGCTCAACCAGACCCTGTCTTGGATGCGCTCGCGTGCCGGCACGACCAGCCTGCGAGCCCTTCTCTACATGGACGAGATCTTCGGCTACATGCCGCCGGTCGCCGAGCCGCCGTCCAAGAAGCCGCTGCTGACTCTCCTGAAGCAGGCGCGCGCTTTTGGTGTCGGCGTCGTGCTGGCGACGCAGAATCCGGTCGACCTCGACTACAAGGGGCTCTCCAACACCGGCACCTGGTTTATTGGGCGGCTCCAGACCGAACGCGACAAGGAGCGCGTGCTCGCCGGCCTCGAAGGCATTCAAAGCGGTGGGTCCGGGTTCGACCGCAAGACGATGGAGAAAGTGATCTCCGGCCTCGGCAAACGGGTGTTTCTGCTTCACAACGTCCACGAGGAAGGGCCGGTTCTCTTCCACACCCGCTGGGTGATGTCGTATCTGCGCGGTCCGTTGACTCGTGGGCAGATCAAACGCCTCATGGGCGAACGGAAGTCGGCGCTGCCGGCGGCGGCTTCGCCGACGACGCAGGCCGAGGCGGCTCCGTCTGCACCGGTCACCCCTGCCGCCGCGCGGGTTGCCCAGACGCCATCGCGACCCATGCTGCCGCCCGACCTGCCGCAGTACTGGGCTTCGGCTCCGGCGGCGCGCGGTAGCGACGTGCTCTACGAGGCGAAAGCGCTCGGGCTGGGCAAAGTGCACTATGTGCATCCGACCACTAAGAAGGAAGTCCATGCCGAGGAGATCGCGCTGAGCGTCGACCTCTATGACGGTCTGATCGATTTAGATTGGGACGAGGGCAGACCCGTCGAGGTCGGCGCGCGCGACCTCGAGCGCGGTGCCCCCGAAGCAGGTCGCTTCGGCGCGGTCCCAGATCCCGCCAAGAGCGCCAGGAGCTGGGCGAAGTGGAAGAAGGAGCTTTCCGACTATCTCTATCGCTCCAAGGGAATCGATCTTTTCAAGAGCGCGACCTACAAGATGACCTCTGAGCCGCTCGAGAGCGAACGGGACTTTCGCGTGCGACTCAAGGAGACGGCTCGGGAGCGCCGCGACGGGGAGAAAGAGAAGCTCCAGCAGAAGTACGAGACCAAGATCGACCGGCTCGAGGAGAAGCTGCGCAAGGCGCGGCAGATTCTCGAAAGGGAGGTCGAGCAAGCCAAGGGACAGAAGCTCCAGAACGCGATCTCGATGGGAGCGGCTCTGCTCTCAGCGGTCGCCGGCCGCAAGAAGTTCAGCATGTCGTCGCTCGGTCGAGCGACCACCGCCGCGCGCGGCTTCGGACGTTCGTCGAAGGAGAAAGAGGACGTCGGCCGGGCCCAGGAGAACATCGAGGCCATCACCGAGGACATCGAAGAGCTCAATCGAGAGCTCGAAGAAGAGCTCGAGGCGATCGAGGACAAGTTCGATCCCTTGACGGAAGAGCTCCAGCTCAAGTCGCTCAAGCCGCGGCGTGCCGACGTTGAGGTGGATCTGGTGGCGCTCGTGTGGATGCCGGATTAGCGCTCGGCTGACCAGCAGCTAAAGCGGTCGAGCTCCGCTTGCTCCTGAGCGAAGCGAAGAGTCTCTTACTGCCGCCATCGCGCCTCGGCGCCGATCGGCAGGCAATCCGCCAGGGGCCGCGCCCAAGGGCCGCTCGCCGGGACAGCTTCCAGGGGACGGTGCTCGCTGCTCGAACTGCGGATACCGGGCTCGCACCTGCGCGCCGCTGCGCGCAAACCGCTGGTGGTCTCCGAAGCCGTGTCCAGAGCGCTTGCGGCGAGCCCCCTGGAGAGCTGTCCCGGCGAATCGGCGTCCCCTCGCGGGTAGCGAGGCAAAGAGCCGCCCGCGATCTTGTCGGCGCGCGGCCGTTCGAGGCGATACGCGATTTCGGCGCGACCGCCATCCACTGGGCCGGGCTCGGATTTGCCGACGCGAAGCCGTTGCCGCTCCTCGACGGACCGGAGCCGTTTGAGGCGGTGCGAGCATCCGGGGTGGCAATTGGGGGGCGAGGCGAGGAGGAGCGATTTGCCCGCACCGCAGCGGCCTTTCTGGTTGAGCCGTTCATACTTGGAGGCGGTAGCGAGGAGACGCGCAAAGCGCCCGAGGCGAACCCTCCAAGAGCCCGCCGGATCGCGCAAGCCGAAAGGCGAAGTCCGTCGAGGAGCGGCAACGGCTAAAGGAGGCAACAGCGGCTCTCCAGAACCTCGACACCCCGGACGTCGTATCATCCGTTGATGTTCCTACGCCTGGCCATGCTCCTGGGGCTCATCCTGGTCGGGAGCTCCGGCCTTCAGGCCGCTCCGAGAAGCGACTTCCAACGCGGCATGGTCGTATCGTGCCCGCGGTGGGGACCGATCTGGGGTTCGCCCGCGATGGCCGAGAGTCTCGCCGAGCTCAAGCAGATCGGCGTCGACTCCGTGGCCATTCATCCCTATGGCTGGGTCAAGCGCAACGGCATCGTCAAGTTCCAGCCGGCCGCCGAGCTCGAGTTCCTCGGCGCGGCCGTCGAGCTGGCGCGTAAGGCCGGCGTTGATCTCTTCTGGAAGCCGCATCTCGGCTACTGGGGTGAGTTCGCGTGGCGAGGTGAGATCGAGTTCGGCCAAGACGAAGCCGCCTGGCGGAGGTTCTTCGCCGACTACGAGGCGTTCATCGTCGACCAGGCGCGGTTCGCCGCCTCCGCCGGACTCGACCTGTTCGCCGTCGGTGTCGAGCTCGAAGCCACGACTCATCGTGAAGAGGACTGGCGCAGGATCATTGCGAGTGTGCGCGAGGTGTTTCCGGGGACGGTCGTCTACGCTGCCAACTGGGACCGCCTCAAGAGGGTTCCCTTCTGGGACGCCGTCGACTGGATCGGCGTTCACGCCTACTTCCCGCTGAGCGAGGCAGAGGATCCCGATCGTGCCTTACTTCGCTCCGGATGGGAGCCTCCCCTGGCCGGGCTGCGCCGGCTTTCGCGAGCCGTGGGTAAGCCGGTTCTGATCGCGGAGATTGGCTACAACCTCAATCCGGCGGCCGCCCGTGAGCCCTGGCGGTACGAGAGCGAGGACTCGCCGGAGAGCCGGGCGTTGCGGACCCGGCTGATAGACGTTGCGATCGAGCGGATT
The DNA here is from genome assembly GCA_024224155.1 of bacterium. Classification (NCBI taxonomy): domain Bacteria; species bacterium. The sequence continues at coordinate 6,195 of JAAENP010000299.1, read as the reverse complement.
GCATCCGAAGACTTCGTCCGCGGCATGTACTGGTGGAAGTGGATGCCGGGGCGCACGCACTTCCGGCGGAATTTCTCGATGCGCGACTCGGATGTCAAGCGAGTTCTGGCACGGCGCTGGGTGGAGCCGGCCGAGGCGGCCCTGACCGCTCGCTGAGCGCTCGACCGGCGCGGTCTGCCGAACTCCGCTCCCGCGGCGGGTTCTGATAATCTCGCCTGACTTCAGGGCGGGCCAGATACCGGATGACCGAGCCAAAGCGCGAATCCCCCACTCCGCCGCCCGTGGCCCTGACGTTCGACGACGTTCTGATCGTTCCGGGTTTCTCAGCGGTTCACCCGAACGACGTCGAGTTGAGGACCCGACTCTGCCGCGGCATCGACCTCAACATACCGATCGTCTCGGCGGCGATGGACACGGTCACCGAATCGCGCCTGGCCATCTCGGTCGCTCAGGAGGGTGGAGTGGGGGTGATTCACAAGAACTTCTCGGTCGAGGCGCAGGCCTCCGAGGTGGACAAGGTCAAGCGCAGTGAGGCCGGCATGATCGTGGATCCGGTGACGATGCGGCCCGGGCAGAGCATTCGAGACGCTCTGGAACGCATGGCGCACTACAAGATCTCGGGCCTGCCGGTCACCGATGCCGAAGGCAAGCTCGTCGGCATCCTGACCAACCGGGATCTGCGCTTCGAAAGGGACCTCGACCAGCGGATCGACAACGTCATGACCCGCGAGAACCTGGTCACGGTCCCCGAAGGTACGACCCTCGATGACGCCAAGGCGCTGCTGCACCGGCACAGGATCGAGAAGCTCCTGGTGGTCAACGGCGAAGGCGAGCTCAAGGGGCTGATCACGGTCAAGGACATCGAAAAGACCGAGAGGTTTCCGAATGCCTGCAAGGACGAGCTCGGGAGGCTGCGAGTCGGGGGCGCCGTCGGAGCGGGCGGGAGTTGCCTCGAGCGCGCGGCGGCCTTGATCGAGGCCAAGGTCGACTTTCTGGTGCTCGATTCCTCGCATGCGCATAGTAGGGGAGTGCTCGATGCGGTGGTCGCTCTGCGAGCGGCCCATCCGGAGACCAGGATCGTCGCCGGCAACGTGGCTACGGCCGAGGGAGCTCGGGCGTTGATCGACAGCGGTGCGGACGGCGTCAAGGTCGGCATTGGACCCGGCTCGATATGTACGACGCGCGTCGTCACCGGAGGGGGCATGCCTCAGGCCTCGGCGATCGTGGAGTGCGCGCAGGCCGCGGCCGAGCACGACATTCCGGTGATCGCGGACGGCGGGATCAAGTTCTCCGGCGACGTGGTCAAGGCGCTGGCGTGCGGCGCCCATTCGGTGATGATCGGCTCGCTCTTCGCGGGCACCGAAGAGAGCCCGGGCGAGACCATCCTTTATCAGGGCCGCTCGTACAAGGCCCACAGAGGCATGGGCTCGATTCCGGCCATGCGAGAGGGGAGCGCGGACCGGTACTTCCAGGATTCCAGCGACGAGCGCAGCAAGATGGTGCCCGAGGGAATCGAAGGGATGGTTCCCTTCAAGGGCAGCGTGCACCAGATGCTGACTCAGGTCGTCGGGGGCGTGCGCTCGGGAATGGGGCTGGCGGGCTGCGAGAATGTCCAGGGCCTCCGTTGCGAGAGCAAGCTGGTGCGAGTCACGGCCGCCGGTTTGAAGGAGAGCCACGCCCACGACGTGGTGATCACCAAGGAAGCGCCGAACTACTGGGTGGACCGGTAATCGGGGACACCATTCATGGTGTCCCTTCCCGACGCGTGAGGCCTGACTACAGGTCGTACTGCGACGCCGAAGAGCCGTCGAGGCCGGCGCCCGGTTTGAATCGATCCAGGTAGAACTCGCGCATGCCCTCGGCGCCATCGAGGACCATCCGAGCCAAGCGCTCCCCGAGCGCGGGAGCCAACTTGAAGCCGTGTCCGGAACCGCCTCCGAGGATCCAGGCATTCTCGATCTCCGGGTGGCGGTCCAGGATCAGGTGGCCGTCGGGGGTGTTCTGGTACTGACACACCCGAGCCTCGAGGAGAGGAGCCTCGGCCAGATCGGGCAGGCGCCGCTCGAGGAGTCGGCGCAGTCTGAGGAGGGCGCCGGGTGACGGCGCCCGGTCGCCATTGGTCGGATCGAAGGGCTCCCCCCTGTCGTCGTCGGCGATCTTGACGCCATGTCCGTCGAGACTCGGCAGGCCGTAGCACATGCGATCGGCAAAGTTGAGCCAGGCCGGGAACTCTGGAGGGCGGTAGCCGGGACCTGGCGGCGGCCCGAGGTAAAACTCCTCCTGGCGACTCACCCTGATCAGGTGCCCCAAGGTGTCGGGGAAGATCTCTCGAAGCCAGGGGCCGCACGCGAATACGTACTTGTCGGCTGCGAAATCAGGCAAGTCCGCGAGCCGGATCGATTGGATACGCCGTTGCTTCACCACGGGTGGCAGAACTCGCGCATTTCTGTAAACGCCACCGGTGTGGACGAAGAGGTCGCGCAACGCCCGCACCGAGACCCGCGCCGCGATGGTGCCGGCGCGAGGCTCGAAGAAGATCTTCTGGACATCGTCGAATCGAAACTGCGGGAATCGGGAGCGCGCCCGCGCCAGCTGGAGCTCCTCGAGCGCGAATCCATGGGCTTTCAGGTGTCTTTGGGCTGAAACGGCGTACGCATCGGACTCTCCAAAGAGCCACAGCAAACCGGTTTCTTCGTAGAGCTCCAGGCCCGTCTCGCGCTCGAGGTCGCTCCATTTCTCGAACGAACGAGCCACCAGCGGAACGTAGAAGCCGTCGGGACCGTAGGTCGCCCGGATGATCCGGCGCTCGCCGCTCGAGCTCGCGCGGAGGTTGCCTGGCCCCCAGGAGTCGATCAAGGTGACGTCGGCTCCGCGCTTCGCCAGCTCGAGAGCGGTCCAGCCGCCGAGCGCCCCCGCGCCGACAACCGCGATACTGCGTGGGGAACCTGCCATCGTGCCCCGAGCTAGCCGGAATCCTCGGAATCGATGAGCATTTGAGTCGGTGCGTCTAGCTCGCGGCCGCCTTGGTGGGCGCGCCACAGCACTTCTTGTATTTCTTGCCGGAACCGCAAGGGCAGGGTGCGTTGCGCCCGACCTTCTTGTCCGCCCGGACCACCGTCTTGGGCTTGGCCGGCGAGGCCGCCTTGGGCGGAGCCGAGAACTGGTAGCCACTCGCCGCGGGCCTCCGCTGCCTCGTGCGCTGCTGGGCCATCTGCTCCTCCGACACCGGCTCCAGCCGGAAGATGGTCTTGGTGGCGGTGTCCTCGATCCGCTCCTTCATCGCCTGGAACAGCTCGTAGCTCTCGCGCTTGTATTCCTGCTTGGGATCGCGCTGGCCATAGCCGCGCAGCCCGATGCCTTCCTTCAGGTGATCGAGGGCCAGCAGGTGATCCTTCCAGGCATGATCGACGATTCTGAGCAGGACATCGCGCTCGAACATGCGCATCAGGTCGGTGCCGAGGCGTTCTTCCTTGTCGACGTACTTCTTCTCAACTTCCGCCCAGAGCTCGTCTCTCATCTCGTCGATACCGAAGTTCTCGATGTCGAGATCGAGCTCCGCGACGTTGATGTTGAAGTAGGCGAGCATGTCGGTTGTGACTTCGGTGATGTTCCAATCGCGGGGATCGGCTTTTTCGGGGCAGTGGTTGTCGATGATGAAGTCGAGAATGTCCGAGGCGATCTTCAGAACGTAGTCGCGGCCCTCGCGTCCCTCCTGGACGTCTTTGCGCAGCTGGTAGATCGCCTCGCGCTGCTTGTTCATGACGTCGTCGTATTCGAGCAAGTGCTTGCGAATGTCGAAGTTGCGCCCTTCGACCTGTTTCTGCGCTCGCTCGATCGCCTTGGAGACCATCTTGTGCTCGATGGCCTCGCCCTCTTCCATGCCGAGCTTGCCCATCAGGCCCTGAACCCGATCGGAGCCGAAGATTCGCATCAGGTCGTCTTCCAGCGACAGGTAAAAGCGCGACGACCCAGGGTCGCCCTGACGCCCTGAACGCCCGCGAAGCTGGTTGTCGATCCGGCGCGACTCGTGGCGCTCGGTGCCGAGAATGTGAAGGCCCCCGGCCTCGAGAACCTTCTGGCGTTCCTCGGCGCAGGTCTGTTCGTAGCGGGCCATTGCCTCGCGGTGGTCGTCCGGCTCCGTCTCCGGGTCGGCCTCAGCCACGGCGAGGCCCGCGGCGTTGCCACCCAGGACGATATCGGTGCCACGGCCGGCCATATTGGTGGCGATGGTCACGGCTCCAACGCGGCCGGCCTGGGCCACGATACTTGCTTCCTTACCGTGGAACTTGGCGTTCAGAACCACATGCGGGATGCCCTTGCGCTTGAGCTTTCCGGATAGCATCTCGCTGTTTTCGATCGAGATCGTGCCCACTAGTGCCGGTTGCCCTTCCCGATGGCAATCGGCTATCTCGTCGACCACCGCGTCCCACTTCTCTGTGGCGGTGACGTAGACCAGATCGGCTCGATCGTCCCGGATCATGTCCTCATTTGTGGGGATCACGACCACGTCGAGCTTGTAGATCTCGCCCAGCTCGGTGGCCTCGGTCTCGGCGGTGCCGGTCATTCCGGAGAGCCGGTCGTACATCCGGAAGTAGTTCTGAAAAGTGATCGTGGCCAGAGTCTGGTTCTCGCGCTCGATGCGCACGCCTTCCTTGGCCTCGACGGCCTGGTGCAGTCCGTCCGACCAGCGCCGGCCGGGCATCATGCGACCGGTGAACTCGTCGACGATCACGACCTGGCCGTCTTTGATCAGGTAGTCGACGTCACGTCTGAACAGATTGTGGGCGCGCAGGCCCTGGTTGACGCCATGGATGAGCTCCATGTTCTCGATGTCGTAGAGGTTCTCGACACCGAGAAGGCCTTCGACCTTGGCGACTCCCTGGTCGGTCAGAGCGACGGTCTGAGCCTTCTCGTCGACCAGGAAATCTCCGCTCGTGGACTTGCTGCCGTCTTCGTGCTCGGTTTCTTCGCCACGTTGAAGCTTCGGGATGATCCGATCGATGCGGTAGTACTTGTCAACCGACTCTTCGGATGGGCCGGAGATGATCAGCGGTGTGCGTGCTTCGTCGACCAGGATCGAGTCGACCTCGTCGATGATCGCGTAGTTGTGTCCGCGCTGGACCATCGACGACAGATCGAACTTCATGTTGTCGCGCAGGTAGTCGAAGCCGAACTCGTTGTTGGTGCCGTAGGTGATGTCGGCTCGATAGGCCTCGCGGCGATCGGCGTCGGGCATGTTGGTCTGAATGATGCCCACCGAGAGGCCCAGGAATCGATAGACCGCGCTCATCCACTCGGCGTCGCGCCGGGCCAGGTAGTCGTTCACAGTGACCACATGGACGCCCTTGCCTTCAAGAGCATTGAGATACACCGGCAGGGTGGCGACAAGAGTCTTGCCCTCGCCGGTCTTCATCTCGGCGATCTTGCCCTGATGGAGAACGACACCGCCGATCAACTGGACGTCGAACGGACGCATCTTGAGTGACCGCCAGGCCGCCTCGCGGGCCACCGCGAAGGCTTCCACGAGCAGGTCGTCGAGGGTCTCTCCGTTCTCCAGACGCTCACGGAACTCGACCGTCTTGGCGGCGAGCTCCTGGTCGGAGAACGCCTGAATTGACGGCTCGAGGGCACTGATGGCCTCGACCGTCGGCATCATGGCCTTGATGTCGCGCTCGTGCTGGCTGCCGAATACTTTGGTGAGGACTCTGTTGATCATGGGAAAGACCGATTTCAGTCTAGCAAACGAAAACGCCGGGAACTTTCTTCCCGGCGTCGGATGGTTCGCTGAGGAGAGCCCGGCTACGAGGCGCGGTCGAGCATGTAGGCGATGGGGTTCACCGCTTTGCCGTCGATGCGGACTTCGTAGTGAAGGTGGTACCCGGTCGACTTGCCGCTGTTGCCCACGCGGCCGATCGAGTCGCCGCGACCCACCCTCTGGCCCGGTCTGACATCGATCCTCGAAAGGTGCCCGTAGCGAGTCGTGACGCCGTATCCGTGAGAAATGTAGACCGCGTTGCCCAGGCCACCGACTCTTCCGGCCTCGACGACGATTCCTTCCGCCGGGGCTTGCACCGTGCGGCCGGGGGCGGTCGCGATATCGATGCCTTGGTGCGCCGCCGGACGACCGGTCACCGGATCGCGCCGGCGACCGAAGCCGCTGGTCAAGATGCCCCTGACCGGCTCGATCGCCGGAGT
>JAAENP010000298.1 GCA_024224155.1 bacterium | reverse complement strand
TGACAAGAACGCCTTCTCGATCATCCGGGAGCACCAGCAGGTGCCCTTCCGCCCGCTCGACGCGATGCGCGAGGTCGGCACCACGGAGACGGGGACCGTCTCGGAGCAGAACATCGAGATCGAGGTCGAGTCCGAGGACGGAAAGCTCGTGCGCCTGCCCCTGCGCCGCATCCGCCTGGGGCTGAAGAAGCCGACGCGCGACGGCGAGACGGTGATCTACATCCTGACCGACCTGCCCGAGGAGGTCGCCGACGCCGTCACCGTGGCCGAGCTGTACCGCAAGCGCTGGACGATCGAGACCGCGTTCCAGAGGCTCGAGAAGGACCTGCACTCGGAGATCAACACGCTGGCCTATCCCAAGGCCGCGCTGTTCGGCTTCTGCATCGCCTTGGTGGCTTACAACATCCTGGCCGTGGTCCGCGCGTCCCTGGGCGCGGTCCACGGCACCGAGAAGATTGACCGCGAGTTCTCCCCGTACCACCTTGCCCACGAGATCGCCGCCACGTACCAGGGCATGATGATCGCGATACCGCCGGAGGAATGGGCCATTTTTCGTGCCTTGAGCGTCGCCCAAATGGGGGAGCTGCTGCGGCAGATGGCCACCAAGGTCCGACTGTCCGCCTTCCGAAAACAGACTCGCGGCCTAAAGAAGCCAGTATCGAGGCGGCG
>JAAENP010000297.1 GCA_024224155.1 bacterium | reverse complement strand
TCTGAACTCCGTGATCGGCTTTTCGCAGATCGTTCGAAAGAAGGAAGAGCTCTCGTCTTCGGGCGACGACATGCTCGAGCGAGTGCACTCGAGCGGGCTCCATCTGTTGCGCCTGGTGAACCAGATACTCGACGTCTCGAAAGTCGAGGCGGGAGAGGTCGAGCTGCATCTGGAAGACATCGACGTTGCCGAGCTCGTACGACTCACTCTGAGAGATCTGGAGAGCCAGAAGCCGCGAGAGCGCGTCGAGTTGATCTCGGAAGTGCCTCCGAGCTGCGGCTTGCTGAGGACGGATCGTGAGAAGCTCCGCCAGATCGTCGTCAACCTGGTCGTCAACGCCTTCAAGTTCACGCGTGAAGGCAGCGTCACCGTGCGAGTGGTCAGCGATCCGACCGGCATCCCGGAGGCGCTCGAGGTCGAGGACACCGGGATCGGCATCCCGCAAGAGAAGCTCGACGAGATCTTCGAACGCTTCGTTCAGGTCGATACCGGCACCAGCCGTAAGTTCGAAGGCACCGGCCTGGGCCTGTCCATCTGCAAGGACCTCTGTGACCTTCTGGGCTACGAGCTTGGGGTCGAAAGCGAGCCCGATCGGGGCACCACGTTCCGGGTGACCTTCTCCTGAGCCGCGCTCCTCGCGGCAGCTTGCTTCCGCTAAGCTGGGCCGCCTAGCGGAGGGGTGGCAGAGTGGTCGAATGCACCGGTCTTGAAAACCGGCAGAGATGCAAGTCTCTCGCGGGTTCGAATCCCGCCCCCTCCGCCAACTTGAATCGTCGATTCGCCGCCTCGTCTCGCGGCTGAACCTCCAATGCGTGGAGAGCGATTCCCTCTCGGAGGTCACCGAGAGAAGGGTCCAGGTACGCAGCCAAGGCCTTGAGGACCTTGAGCAGGTACTTCTCGATCCATATTCCAGTTTGAACGCGCTCGATCCAGTGCTTCTCTGCCATTTCGACCAGGCTGGTCGCATAGATCGTGGCGTGCATCACCCTCAAGAGCGCCGCAAGCAACGCGAGGCTCCTGTTGGCCTGTGCGAGGAAGACGTTGAGGGCCCAAGCAACGAGCACATCAGACGCAATGACGACGAGATGGCCGGCGATCGCGAGGCGAAACAGCAACCCGTGAGCCAGGATATTGGCGGCCGTTTCTGAGGCGTCTCCCGGCACGACGAGGGAGCCGAAGAGAATCGAATGCGCGACGGGTCCGGCCACCGCCATGGCAAGCAACCCGAGCCCCGCGACGATCGCGGCCTGGCGTTGGGACACATCGGCAACACGGTCTGTCATGTGGGGTCTCCTCGGTCGTCCGTTCTTCTCATGATTGCCCGGTCGCTCGGTACCCTAGTTCGCGAACCGGAATCGAGCCAACGTCCCGGGCCCCCACAGCAACGTAACGACGATAGCGGCGGCCAGGACGAGACCGCAGGTCACGACCGCGCCCCAAGGGGAGAGGGCCTGGATTTCGGGCAGGGTCACGAGCGCTGTATTGTCCGCGGCGTGGAACAAGATGGCCGCGAAGACGCTCTTGCCCGTGTTGTTGAAGATCCAGGCCGCCAGGACGCGGGTCCCCACCAACGTCAGGACCTGCGCGACGAGGATCACGGGATCGGGCATCATGAAGACGAAAAACGGGACGTGCCAGACCGCCCAGATCATGCCCAGCACCAGGGAGGCCCTGAGGGCACCACCCTGCGCCTGCATCGGCTCGAAGGCATATCCCATCCAGCCGACCTCTTCCCCGGCCGCCAAGATGAAGAAGAACACAAACACCACCGGCAGGGCCGCGGCCGGGGTCAAGGCAGCAGGGATCGGCGCCCCCGACAAGACCATCACTCCGAGGGACAGCAGGAAGATCAGAGGCGCCAGGAGGAGGATGGGTGCATACCATCGACTCCTCTCGATCCTCCTGAGGTCGAAGATCCTCCCGAGGAGCTTCTTCACGCCATCCCGCCCGCTCCTCCGGAACGTCAGGATCGAGGCTGACGCGATCGGCGTGAGGGTGAAGACGGAAACATAGAGGGCCCCCATCTCGGGCTCGAAGACGACATTCAGATACGCCAGCGCATTGAGGATGTAGAACGGCACGGAGAGGAGGAAGGTCAGCACGAAGAACGCGACTGGAAACTCCTGCGTGGAGATTTGATTGCACATGATGGTCCAACTTCCGCTTGGGTCAGGCTGTCGCGCAGTTGGGAACCTCACACAAAGTGTTCGCTCCGAGGATAGGTTAGCGGATAGATGGAGGGGCTAGGCCAAGGGGCTGGGGCATCCCATCGGCCAGCGAGATGTGGAGCCACCCTGCCCTTAGGGGTGTTGCGGCGGGTTCCCGATACGAGCGAGGCTCAAGGCATCTGCGACGGCAAACGGCACGGCCTCGCTCGCCGAAGGACAGGCGCACGGACATGAAGATCAAGTTGACCTACACCGGCTACTTGAAGTTCGACGGTGTCGAGAGCGGCAGCCATATCGAGGTCCAGGAGGGCTCAACCGTGGGCGACGTACTTGGCCGTTTTCGGGTAGTGCCGGAACAGCAACGGTTCCTCAGACTCTTCGTCAACGATGAAACAGCCGATCCGTCGCGGGCCGTCCAAGACGGTGACGAGTTGACGGTCATTATGCAGATCGGAGGCGGGTAGCCGATGAGATTTGTCGATTTCTTGATCCCAAAAACGCTGGGTGAAGCCCAGGAGGCGCTCAAGGCACTCGGCGACCGCGGCTACGCCTTTGCGGGTGGCACGGCGTTTCAATACATTTCCGAACGGCCGGGCGCCACCGCGGTCGACATCACGCGCCTCGGTCTGAACGGCATCGAGAGGACGGACTCCGGCTTTCGCATCGGCGCGACGACCACCCTGACAGATCTAGTGCGCTATCGCGCCGACGGCTGGGTTCTGGACCGGGTCGCGACCCGCATCCCGACCCATCAGGTACGCAACATCTCGACCGTGGGGGGCAACATTTCGCGGTTGTTTCCCTGGTCCGATCTGCCGCTGGCGCTTCTGGTTCTGGAGGGCAGCGTGGTAATTCAGGGCGAAGAGGAGCGCACTTGCGCCGCCCTCGATTTCTTCACCGCGCAACCGCTCAACCAGCTCGCGCCCGGTGAGCTCGTAACGGCGGTGCTGGTGCCCGCGGTCGCGCCGCCTACGGGCTTCGGCTTCAAGAAGGAGTCGATGACCAACGCGGCGTTCAGTCTGATGACCGCGGCTGCCGCGATCACGCTCCAAGGAGAGCGCTTCGTGCGCGTGCGTTTGGCCGCCAACGCAGCTCTTCCTCTGCCCATGCGACTGACCGAGGTGGAAGCGCCTCTGGAGGGGAAGTCCGCCGACCCCGCTCTCTTCGAGACCGCGATCGAAGACGGTATCGACGGTCTCGACTGGCAGGGTCGGGAGGGTATGTCCAACGAATTCGCCCGGCATCTGGCGGGGGTGATTCTGCAGGATGTTCTCGAGCAGGCACTGCGGGCGGCGAAGGGAGAAACCGAATGAGCAGCAGGAAGACGATACGGTTCAGGCTCAACGGCGAGACCAAGGAGTTCACGATCACCGCCGGCGAGTCGCTGCTCGATCTTCTTCGCCGCTCCGGCTACTCCGGAACCAAGCGCGGTTGCGAGGACGGCGCCTGCGGCTCGTGCACGGTCATCATGAACGGCTCCGCGATCAACTCGTGCATCACCTTCGCCTTTCAGGCGCATGATCGAAAGGTCCGGACCATTGAGAGCGTCGGCGAATACGACCGGCCCGATCCCTTTCAGACCGCCATGGTCGAAGAGGCTGGCGTTCAGTGTGGGTTCTGCATTCCCGGAATCATCATGTCGGTCAAGGCGATGCTTGACGAGGTGCCGAACCCGACCGAGCAGGAGATCTTCGAGCATCTCGACGGCAACTACTGTCGCTGCACGGGCTACGAGAAGATCGAGGACGCTCTGCACAGGACCATCGCCGAGACCTCGGGGGAGAAACCGCAATGGACAAGGTGAAGTCGTTCAAGGTCGTCAACAAGTCGGTCGACAAGACCGATTCGATGCAGCTGGCTCTCGGCAAGCCCTCCTTCGTGGCGGATCTAGTGCCGCCCGATTCCCTGATCGTCAAGATGTTGTGGAGTCCGCACCCGCACGCTCTGATCAAATCGATCGACATCAGCGCGGCCGAGGCGATGCCGGGCGTGCGGTGTGTGCTGTGCCACGAGAACGTGCCGCGGCACCTGCACCTGACCGCCGGCCAGGGCTATCCGGAGCCCTCCCCGTACGACACCGCGGTGTTCGACTACAAGGTGCGTTGCGTGGGCGACCGCGTGGCGGCGGTTGCCGCCGAGACCGCCGAGATCGCCGAAGCGGCGCTCAAGAAGGTTCAGGTCGAGTACGAACTGCTCGAGCCCGTGCTGTCGATCGAGGACGCTCTGCGCGACGGCGCTCCGGTGATTCACGACGAGCCGGACGTGAGCCATCCGCTGCCCGTGCCGTTCCAGCCGGAGAAGAACATCGTCGCCGAAGTCGGCATGAAGGAAGGCGACCTCGAGCGGGAGATGGAAGCCGCGGACTACGCCTTCGATCACGGGTACGACACGCCGTATGCCCAGCACGTGCCGATCGAGACCCACGTCTGTTTCGCTTACCTGGACGCGAGTGATCGCGTGGTCATCTGCGCCAGCACTCAGGTGCCGTTCCACTGCCGCCGCATCGTCGCTCAGGCCCTCGGGCTGCCGGTCAAGAAGATTCGGATCATCAAGCCGCGTATCGGCGGCGGCTTCGGCAGCAAACAGGAGATGTTGCTCGAGGATGTCTGCGCGCTCATGGCGCTGCGCACCCGGCGGCCCTGTTTCTGGCAGCTGACGCGCGAGGAGAACTTTCTCTACGGGCGCACGCGCCATCCGATCCACTTCCGGCTGCGCACCACGATGACCGGGGACGGCGAGCTGACCGGTATCGGGATGGACGCCATCTGCAACACCGGCGCCTATGGTGGGCATGGGCTGCCGGTGGTCGGCTGCTGTGGCAGCAAGGTCCTCCCGCTCTATCGCTGGAAGCACATCCACTTCGACGGCAAGGTCGTTTACACCAATCTGCCGGTGGGCGGCGCCTACCGTGGTTTCGGCGCCACCCAGGCCTACTTCGCGGTGGAGAGCCAGCTCGACGAGATGAGCTACGCGATCGACATGGATCCGCTCGAGCTTCGCCTCAAGAACCACATTCAGGAAGGCGAAGGCTCGCCGGTGTTCGCGGCGCTCGGCGAGGGCAAGGCCGGTGTCGAGATGACCATCGGCAGCTGTGGATTGTCGGAGTGCTTGCGACTCGGCGCCGAGGAGATCGGTTGGAGCGGGCGCACCCTGCCGAGCGAGAAGTCGGGACGTTACCGGCGCGGCCTCGGCCTCGCCTGTCTGATGCAGGGCTCAAGCATTCCCGAGATCGACATGGGCGCGGCGTCCATCAAGATGAACGAGGACGGCTCGTTCAATCTACTCTTCGGGGCCACCGATCTGGGCACCGGGGCCGACACGGTTCTCGCCCAGATCGCGGCGGAGGAGCTCTCGACCACCGTCGACAAGATGCTCGTGTACGCCTCCGACACCGACCTGACGCCTTTCGATGTCGGTGCCTACGCTTCTAGCACGACCTATTTGAGCGGCGAGGCGGTGCGTAAGGCGGCGGCGAAGGTCAAACAGCAGATCCTGGGCGTCGCCGCCGAGATGCTCGACAAGGCGCCGGCAGAACTGACGGCCGTCGACGCCAAGGTCGTGGCGAAAGACGGCAGCGGCGAAGTCACCTACTCCCAGGTCGCGCTCTACTCGCTCTACGAAAGAAACCAGTTCCAGATCATGGACGTCGCCTCCCACATCACCCACAAGTCACCCCCTCCGTTCGCGGCTCACTACGTCGATCTCGTGGTGGACACCTTGACCGGCAAGGTCAAGGTCGAGAAGTACGTCGCCGCGATCGATTGCGGCACGGCGATCAACCCGAAGCTGGCCGAAGGGCAGACCGAGGGCGCGGTGATGAACGGCGTCAGCTACGCGCTGTGCGAGGAGTACCTGTTTGACTCGAAGGGCGCGATGACCAACGCGAGCATGCAGAATTACCACATCCATTCGCTGCGCGATAAGCCCAAGATCAAGACGATCCTGGTGCCGAGCTATGAGGACACCGGGCCATTCGGGGCCAAGAGCGTCTCGGAGATCAGCATCAATGGGGGCGCGCCGGCCATCGGCAACGCCATCTTCAACGCCACCGGAGCTCGCCTGCGCCGGTTTCCCTTCACGCCCGAGAGCGTCTGGAGGGCCATCCAGGAACAAACAGCCAGTCCCAGTCGGAGCCGGGAGACCGTGCGGTCGGCTTGAGCGGCTTGGGATAGCATACGCAGTCAAGATGGCAACCGGAACGGTGACGGAGCGAGTGGGCTAGAGAACGCCATGAGCGGGGAGTCGGGAAGAGAGATTCGTCGCGGTTCGTATCCGGAGATCACCTGGCCGGCGATTCTGATCGGCTACGTGCTGGGTGCCTTGATTGCGGTCTCGATCGGCTATCTGAGCCTCAAGCTCGGCTTCTCGATCGAGGGCTCGGAGCTTGCCGCGATCCTCGGCTTCGGAATTCTCCGCGGCGTGATGCGCCGCAAGAGCATCATCGAGAACAACATCAATCAGACCCTGGCGTCGTCGGTCAACGGCGCGTCCGCCGGAATGATGTTCTCGATTCCGGCGATCTTCATCCTCGGCTACACCGACTTCAACCGGCTGCTGGTCGTGCTCGCCTGCATGGCGGGCGGTGTGCTCGGCATCGCTTTCATCATTCCGCTGCGCAAACAGATGATCGATTTCGATCGCCTGGCCTACCCCGGTGGAATCGCCACGGCGGCGATCTTGAAAGCGCCGGGAGCGGGCGTTCGCAAGGCGCAGTTACTTGTCGGCGCAGCGCTGTTGGCGGCGATCGTTCACCTCGCAAGCCTGATGACGGGCTTCGAGAACTGGGATGTCGGAGCGCTGCTGGGCCTCCCGGAGTACATGAACGGGATCTGGTACATATCGCTGCTGACCATCGGCACCGCCTATCTGGCCGGCCGTGGCGGCTGGTTCTTCGTCGTTGGCGGCTACGTCTGCTACTGGATTCTGGCGCCGCTGATGGACTTTCGCGGCATTCTGCCTACACCGGCTGAGCTCGAGACCGCCGGACAGGGGATGGCGACCTATCTGCGGCTGCAGCTGTTTCGACCGGTGGGAATCGGAATGCTGATTGGCGGGGCGGTGACCGGCATCGCGCTGGCGCTCCCACTGGTCATCGCCGCCATACGGAGTATGCAGCAAGCGGCGAAGGTCAAGTCGGTCGTGTCGAGGGACGAGCTGCCGATCCGCTTTCTCTACATGGGAATCGTGGGTGCTGTGGTGCTGCTGGCGGGCACGGCGGTCATGGCGGTGCCGCACATCGAGCCCTGGCGGATGATCCTGATGGCGGTTCTCGGGGCGACCTGGGTCTGGCTGGCCGGGATCGTTCTCGCAGAGTGCATCGGCCGAACGCAGTGGTCGCCGCTTTCGGGCATGACGCTCATCGGCATCACGATCTTGATCTTCGTAGCCTCCGGGATGAGCGATCGAGACACGGTCGTCGCGTCGATTGTGGTCGGCGCCGCGATGTGCGTGGCGATGGCGCAGGCGACGGACCTGATGCTCGATCTCAAGACCGGCTACCTGGTCGGCGCGATTCCGCGCAAGCAGCAGATCGCCCAGTTCCTCGGCACCTGGCTGGGCCCGATCTTGATCATGGGCCTGATCGTGGTGCTGCATCAGGCCTACGGCATGGGCAGCGACAAGCTGCCGGCGCCGCAAGGTCAAGCGCTGGCGAGTGTGATTCAGGGTGTCCTGGGCGGCGACGTACCGCTCGACAAGTATCTTTCGGGAGCGGGTCTCGGGGCGCTGCTGTCGGCGTCGGGCATCGGTGGTGTCGGCATCATGGTCGGCCTCGGTTTCTACCTGCCGTTCAACATCATCCTGACCTACACGATCGGCACTCTTCTGCGAGAGTTCACCGACGCCAGGCTCGGTCGCAAGTTCGCGGACGACTCGGGCATTCCCCTTGCGGCAGGACTGATCGTGGGCGAAGCGTTGGTCGGCGTCGGTTATTCACTGATGGTTGTTTTCTCGGCTTGACGAGCGGATGAAGAACGTCGCTTACTTGTTGATCGCCCTCGGCTTCCTCGCCGGAGCCTTCTTCGCCGTCGAGCAGCGCGAGGGTGTGACGGTGCCGTACTTTCTCGGGGCGCTCGCGCTGGGGGTGGTTGGCGTGGTGATGATTCGCGTCGCGAGGCGTGAGGCGGCGACCCGCGCAGAAACGATTCGCGCCAACCTCGGAGCCATCGAGACCAGCCTGGCGTCGGTGGTCGGCAAGGTCCAGCGCCTCGATGAGACCAAAGAAGAGACAGATGTCTACGACCTGCGACACGTGATCGATCGCGAGTTTCCGGACGACCTCGACGCGTTTGTGCAGGCTCGCTACAGTCTCGTCCACACCTTCGGGCTGCAGTCGTTCGCCGATGTCATGAACCCGTTCGCCGCCGGCGAGCGGTACCTGAATCGCGTCTGGTCGGCCTCGTGCGATGGCTATATCAACGAGGCTCATGATTATGTCGTCAAAGCGAGGGAGCAGTTCGAGAGCGCCCTCGAGATCTTTCGCGGCCTTGCCCAGGCTTGAGCCCGGCTTCGGGCTCGAGCCAATCCCCGGAGGGTTCCACCATGAGTGAGAGTTCCGGTCTTCCAGCTGTGGTCGACCGCTTTCTGCGCTACGTGCGCATCGACACCGCGTCCGATCGCGACTCGACGAGTTTCCCGTCGACGGAGAAGCAGAAGGACCTGTCGCGTCTGCTCGCCGAAGAGCTGCGCGCGCTCGGGCTCGAGGACGCCGAGATGGACGAGTACGGATATGTCTATGCCACACTGCCCTCGACGTTGCCGGAGGCCGACGCCGCGAGCACGCCGACCTTGGCTCTTTTTGCCCATGTCGACACCTCGCAGGACGAGCCCGGGGGTCCGGTCGTACCGCTGATTCACGAAAACTACGACGGCTCGGTGTTTGAGCTACCGGGTCGGCTGCCGGCTGGGGGCGCGGTGACCCTGGATCCGGAGCGCAGCCCGGCGCTTCGCGAGCACGTCGGCCATGATCTGATCAGCTCCGACGGCACCACCCTTCTGGGGAGCGACGATAAGGCCGGCTGCGCGGTGATCATGCAGACGGTCGAAGACCTGCTGGCGGACCCATCGGTGCCGCGGCCACCGATTCGCGTCTGTTTCACCGTAGACGAGGAGATCGGCAAAGGAGTCGACAAGCTCGACCTCGAGCGTCTGGCGGCGGACGTCGCCTACACGATTGATGGCTCGGGAACGGGGACGTTGTCGTATGAGACCTTCAACGCCGCCGAAGCCGTGATCGAGGTCACGGGGGTCAACGTGCATGCCGGCTACGCCAAGGACGTGATGGCCAATGCGGTGACGATTCTCGCCCGGATCCTGGATCGCCTTCCCGCCGACGAAACGCCCGAGACCACCGAGGATCGCGAAGGCTATTACTGTCCGATCGAGATGTCCGGCACGATCTCTTCGGCTCGCTCCAAGATGATTTTGCGTGATTTCACCACGGCGGGACTGGCAGCTCGCAAGCAGCTGGTCGAGAGCCTGGTCGCCGACGCCTGTCGCGCGCACCCACGCGCCTCGATCGATCTGCAGATGAGCGATCAGTACAAGAACATGAAGGAGTACATCGAGGCGAAAGACCGCCGCGCAGTCACTTTCGCTTTCGCGGCGGCCGATGAGATGGGAATCGAGCTCGAGAGCGAGCTGGTACGCGGCGGTACCGACGGCTCACGCCTCTCGGAGATGGGCTTGCCCACGCCCAACGTGTTCGACGGCGGCTACGACTACCACAGCCGTTTCGAGTGGAATACGGTCCAGAATCTCGAGGCATCGCTGGCCTATGTCCAGAACCTCGTGCGCTACTGGGCCGAGCACGGCAGAGATCCGGTGTAAATCAGCCAAACCTTCACATCTTCCTTGCGTACTCAGGGTGGAGAGGCACTCGAGGAGTCGATGATGAAGAGATCCCTGACAGTCGTGTCAATGCTGATTGTGGCGAGCCTGTTTGCCCCGATGGTGAAGGCAGAGGCCGATTTCGATCCGATGGCAAGCGCGGGTCGCTGGATCGGCATGGACGGTCAAGCCCTTCCCTTTGCCACTCACGGCGAAGTGCTGGAGTTCCTGCGCACGGCTGAGGTCGTGGACAGCGTCGAGATCGAAGGCAGTCTCAACCGGCCGCTCAAGCTGACGCTGCAGAAAGACGATGTCCGGGCGCACGCCATCTTTCGCACCGTCGAGCTGGCGCGAGACGAGATGCGCCACGTCCAGGAGCACGCGCGCGGCTTCCGGGACAGCTACGTTTTCGAGGTCGCCGCCTACGAGTTGAGCCGGTTGCTCGAGCTGGACAACGTGCCGCCGGCGACCTTGCGGACCATCGGCCGCGAGAAGGGCTCGGTACAGCTTTGGGTCGAGCAGGCGATGGGAGTCGAGGAGCGCCTGGAACAGGGGATTGACCCCCGCTACGAGAAGCTCTGGCTCTTTCAGAAGCAGAACATGGCGGTCTTCGACAATCTCATCTACAACTTCGATCGCAACCCTGGCAATATCCTGATCGACGCCGCGGGCAAGGTGTGGTTCGTCGACCATACGCGCTCCTTCAAGGAGCTGCCGGTGCTCTCCGACCGCAAAGACATGCAAGTGCTCGAGCGCCGATTCTGGGATCGCCTTCGTGAACTCGATGCGGGGGCGGTACGCGAGCGGCTCGACCCGTATCTGGACGGCCGCCAGATCGAGGCGCTGCTGGCGCGTCAGAAGAAGATCGTCAAGGCGATCAGCCGGCGGATCGCCCAGTACGGTGAACAGGCGATCCTGTTCGAGTTCGTCACCGCTCCGGCCTGAGTCGAGCCAGGTAGTCGGGTGGGGTTTCGGGCACGGGGCCATGGCCGACTTATACTCCTGTCATGTGCGATTGGATGAAGTCGACCACCGCCTCAGTATTGTGTGTGTTCCTCGCTTGTCTTGCGGCGGCAGCCGCGGCCGGAGCTGCCTTGACGCCCCCGGTCGGCAGACCCGCGTCTAGGGACAGAGTGTCGGTACCGCTGGTCGGCGTATCGTTAGAAAACACAGAGCGCCCGGACGTGCCGAGCGG
>JAAENP010000296.1 GCA_024224155.1 bacterium | reverse complement strand
GCTCCGGCTAAACTACGGCACCCGGAACCTCTACGTCGACTTGGGCGCCGAGAACCTGCTCGCCGCCGAGAAAGAGCATCGCCTCATCGCCGTCGGGGTCAAGAGCTTCGCCGGAGAGTCCGACATGCACGACCTCGAGATGGCGCTGGGCCAGTTCGTGCTCTACCGGGGCGTTCTCGCCCAGGTCGATCCCGAAAGGACCCTCTATCTGGCGATTCCGAGTTTCGCCTTCGACGACGTCTTCGCCGATCAGTTCGGCAACTGGTGATCGAGCAGCACGAGCTCCGCTTGGTCGTCTTCGAAGAAGACAAACAGGAGATCCTGAGATGGCTTCGGTGAACGAGTACGCAAGAATCGTCAATGATCTGGTCCGCGAATACGCCAGCTACAAGCCCAAGTACGGTGACATCGACGTCGAGACTTTCATCGACCCTGAGAAAGGCCACTACCAGATCCTGCACGTCGGCTGGCAGGGCAAGCGCCGGGTCCACGGGACCACGCTCCACATCGACGTCATCGGCGAAAAGGTCTGGATCCAGTACGATGGCACAGACCCCGGAGTCGCCCGCGATCTGGTCGAAGCCGGCATTCCCCGGGAAGCTATCGTCCTGGGCTTCCGTCCGCCTCACGTCCGGCCGCATACCGGCTTTGCCGTCAACTGAGCCGAAGTCACAAGACCGTGGAGCAGCTCCGGAGGTTCGGCTATCCGGACGTCGCGCCGTGCCGCGATTTCTCCTCCGCCAGCGTCTCGCTCAGCACTTCGCGGTCGAGCAGACCCTGACGCTCGAGGTCGTCCAACAGCGCCCGGACAAGGATGCCGTGGGCTCGCGGCGAATAGTGGCCGAAGGCGACCGTCAGCTCTTCGAGAAAGAATCGCGCCGCGCGTTCCTCGAAGACACGCAACACCTCGAAATAGCGCAGACCCCGCCGCTCGAGATTCTCGACCAGCGGCCGGTAGCGCGATATCTTCCTTTGGCGGGAGCGCCGGTGATCGTCGGGCTGAGGGTGCAGCACGACGATCGGCAACGCGCCGCGCTCGGGGGCCTCGGCATAGAAACGCTCGATCAGCCGGATGGTGACGCGATAAGCCTACGACGCCTGCCCCGAAGGCCTGCTCGGCATCAACGCCGACCAGTTCGCCGAGTACGTCGAGCACGTCGCCGACCGCCGCCTCGCCCGCCTCGGCCTGCCCAAGCGCTACCACCGGGAGAACCCCTTCCCGTGGATGTCGCAGTCGACCGATCTGTCGAAGGAGAAGAACTTCTTCGAGACCCGGGTCACCGAGTACCAGATGGGGTCGTCGCTGGAGTGGGACTGACGGCTCGACACCCGGCCTGATCGACAAGGCCATGTAGGGGCGGCCCAACGTGGCCGCCCATGCAGGGGCGGCCACGTTGGCGACCCTCCGGACGCCGCTGCCGGCCAGGGCAGGCCCACAGCGAACGGTAGACCTGGCCCGTGCCAGGGGGACGCATGCCTACCTATCGGTCCACTCAAGCCGATCTTGCGAGCTCCCGCGCATGCAGGATCTCGGTCGATGCCATCGGCCGAACGTCTCCAGGCTGCAGAGTGATCACCGCGACCGTCTGACCTGCTGCCGTGACAAACTCGACTTCAAACGCCTTACCGTCGCCATAGACATGCACCACGGCGCCGACGTCTCCCTGCTTCAGTTCGTGCTCGGGAATACTGTGGGTGAGGACGACCGTGTCCAGATCCTGAATCATCCTTTGATCTCCATCTTCATGCGGGAAACGCCGTGACGAATCTCGGGTTTTGCTCGCCAGTTTCGATGATCCATACCGTTCGAACAGTCACCGTACGACCGGAAGGTGTCCCAAGATCTCCATCAACCTCGTACTTCTTGCCGTACGGCGAGTCAGTCGTAGCAGAGACGTCGCTGGTGCCTGCCAAGAGAAGCAGCGCTGCCTCGAGAAGCTCCACGTTCTGCTCGTCGAAGCCGAAACTGAGAAAGAAACTGGCTTTTGCGCTGCCTACGGGATGCGTCGTCGAAAGCAGATAGCCGGCTAGCTTTTCTCGGGGAATCCAGGCTTGATGCGAATTGGGGAGTCTCATGAAGAAGCCCCAGGCCCTGGTGGCGGTCTCTGCGCACTTGCCGAAGGATCTCCGCTTCCAACACTGTCTGCCCGACGTGGGTCAGATTCGGCCATCGTGACCCGGTTGTCGAGGCTCCGCGCCACAGCACGGTTCTCGTGCCCTCGGCGCAGAGCGCGCATACCGCGCGGAGCCAGTATACCGCAGGCTGCTCAAGCGCCAGAACAAGATGGTCGGCATCGGCGAGCAGTTCGAGTACATCATGCGCGACGAGTCCATCCACCTGGCCTTCGGCTGCGACCTGATCAACACCATCAAGGTCGAGTTTCCCGAGGCCTGCTCGGCATCAACGCCGACCAGTTCGCCCAATATGTCGAGTACATCGCCGACCGCCGTCTCGCCCGCTTGGGGCTCCCGAAGCGCTACCACCGGGAGAACCCCTTCCCGTGGATGTCGCAGTCCACCGACCTGGCGAAGGAGAAGAACTTCTTCGAGACCCGGGCGACCGAGTACCAGATCGGCGCGTCGCTGGACTGGGATTGACGGCTCGACACCCGGCCTGATCGACAAGGCCATGTAGGGGCGGCCCAACGTGGCCGCCCATG
>JAAENP010000295.1 GCA_024224155.1 bacterium | reverse complement strand
TTTACTTGGTGAGCCGCCAGGGACTCGAACCCCGAACCCGCAGATTAAGAGTCTGCTGCTCTGCCAGTTGAGCTAGCGGCCCCCCAGAGCGGCGGTAACTATAACTCAATCCGGCGCCGTGTGAACCCCCGGCGCCCCGGTTGGCGGCCCTCTCCTAGCCGCCCTGGACGAAGCGCACGATCTCGAGCGTGTCGCCGTCGCCGAGCGGAGTCGTGGCGTAGGCGGGGCGGCGGACGATCGCGCCGTTGTGCTCGACGGCGACGGCGCGCGGATCCAGGCCCAGCGCCTCCAGGTAGGACGCGATCGTCGAGCTCTCCGCAAGAGGCCGTTCCTCGCCGTTGACGCGGATCTTCGCGGTTTCCATTCGGGCTCGCGTCAGCGGCTAGATCAAGTGCTTGATCTCCGCCGCACCGACCTCGCTGGTGGCGGTGATGATCAGGGCGGCGGTGCCTTTGGTTATCTCCGGGATGGCGATACGCAGATTCAAATTGCCCTCGGCATTGGTCCTGCCGGCGCCTAGAATCTCCGGCTCCGACACGGTCGAGATGATCTTGACCGCGATGTCGGCGTCGGCGACCGGACTGCTCAAACCGCTGGTCTTGGCGTGAAAAGCCAGCCGGGCCTCGCTGCCGAGCGCCAGCTCGCCTATCGAGTCCATCGCCAGAATCAGATACTCCTGCTCCGCTTCCATGTTGAGATAATCGAGAATGACCTGATCGAGACTCTGAGCGCCGCCTTCGCCGGCCCCAGCCGCTCCCGCCAGCCCCGCACCGGCTCCGGCACCCGATGGCTCTCGCACCGCGGGCGCCGCAACGGCCAGGGGGCCGAGCCTGCTCTCGGCGTCCGAGTCCAGCTTGCCGGTTCTGATCTCGGCAATCAGCTCACGATGCTGGGCCTCGAGCAGCTCCAGGATGGCCTCCTTGCCACCGCCGTCCTTGAGCAGCTGGGCGTATTCGGAACGGCGGCGATGCAGGATCTGGCCGCCGACGTAGACGAGGCTCTCGATGCAGGGGTTGTTGACCCCCTTGTCTTCGGTCTGGACGTGAAACACCACTCCCCGGTGGCGGACGTCCGTGTTGTAGCCGGTAATCATCTGAGTGCCGTCCAACAGCGTATTGTAGATCGGGTACGGCTCGGGGGACAGCGGATCACGTCACGACAGCCGAAAGCGGCCTTTCGGGAATATGCCGATCCGAGAGATGGTTTAAGAATCCGAGTCGAATTCGAGTGGAGGCATCATGAGCAAGGCAGCTGGAAGAATCACGAGCAAGTCCAAGAATCTCTTCTTTCTTCTCCTGCCGTGCCTGCTGGTTCTGGCGGGCAATATGGGACCGGCCGCCTCGACCCGAGCCGCCGAGAAGCAAGGAGAAACCAAGGTGTACAAGAAGCCAAGCGCTGAAGAACTGCGGAACCGACTGACCGACCTCCAATGGAGTGTCACCCAGGAGGACGCTACCGAGCGGCCTTTCAACAACGAGTACTGGGACAACAAGAAGCCCGGGATCTACGTGGACGTCGTCAGCGGTGAGCCACTCTTCAGCTCGCTCGAGAAGTACAAGTCGGGGACCGGCTGGCCTTCGTTCTGGGCGCCTTTCGAGAAGGAAAACGTTGTCGAGGAGGTCGACCGCAAGCGGTTCATGACCCGGACGGAGATTCGCTCAAAGCACGGCGATTCTCACCTGGGGCACGTCTTCAACGACGGCCCGAAGCCGACGGGACTACGCTATTGCATGAACTCGGCGGCCCTGCGCTTCATCCCGGTCGAGGAGCTGGAGGCCGAGGGATACGGCGAGTACCTGAAGCTCTTCGAAGAAGAGTAGATCTTTCTAACCGCGGAGGCATCGCGAGGCGGCACCGGCGGCCTCTATCGGTCAGGTCGACCGATAACAAGGCGCGAGCTACCCTACCGAGCCGACCCCGCCGTAGGCCACCCCGGTCAGATGCGCCACGTCGCACTTCCAGGTGGTCAGGTCGCCGTTGCGGAACTGGTTCAAGTGGACGTGACCACAGGCCCGCGCCAGCACCTGCATCAACTCGACCGACGCCGCGAAGAACCGGGACAGCCGCTCGGCGGCCTGGTCCACGGGCAAGCGGTCCCGAAGGTGCTCTTTCTGGGTGGCAATTCCGACCGGGCAGTTGTTGGTGTGACAAGCGCGCATGCCCAGGCAGCCAATCGCCTGAATCGCCGCGTTGGACACGGCGATCCCGTCGGCACCCAGGGCTAGCGCCTTGGCGAAGTCGGCCGGCGTGCGCAGTCCGCCGGTGATGAACAGAGTCACTCTTCCCGACTTGCCGCGCTTGTCGAGATGGCGGCGAGCCCGGGCCAACGCGGGCAGCGTCGGCACGGAGATGTTGTCGCGGAAGAGCAGCGGCGCGGCTCCGGTACCACCGCCCCGGCCGTCCACAATGATGTAGTCGACGCCGATTCGAAGGGCCGCATCGATGTCGTCCTCGATGTGCTGTGCCGAGAGCTTGAAGCCGATCGGAATCCCTCCGGTGACCTCGCGGACCTCATCGGCGAAATGTCGAAACGGGTCTTCGTCCTCCCAATCGGGGAATCGGGCCGGCGAGATCGCGCCTTGCCCTTCGGGCAGACCGCGAACCTCGGCGATCTTGCCCTTGACCTTCTCGCCCGGCAGGTGGCCACCGGTGCCTGTCTTGGCCCCTTGGCCGCCCTTGAAGTGGAAGGCCTGCACCTTTTCGAGCTTGTCCATGGAAAAGCCGAAGCGCGCCGAGGCGAGCTCGTAGAAGTAGCGGCTGTTGGCCCCCTGCTCCTCGGGCAGCATGCCGCCCTCGCCCGAGCAGATTCCGGTGCCGGCGAGCTCCGCACCCTTCGACAGGGCCACCTTGGCCTCGAACGAGAGCGCGCCGAACGACATGTCGGAAACGATGAGCGGAATCCGGAGCCTGAGCGGCTTCGCGGCCTCCGGCCCGACCACCAACTCGGTCGCGACCGGCACGTCGTCGAGTTGGGGCACGCGCGCGAGCTGCGCGGTCACGAACTGCAGATCGTCCCAGACCGGCAGATCGGTGCGAGGTACGCCCATCGCAGCGACCGGGCCGTGGTGGCCATATTTTTCGAGTCCGTGGTCGGCGAGCGAGTGGATCAACTTGACATGGGGCTCCGCCGGGCTGCCCTTGGAGTGGTCCTGAAACACGCCCTGGTAGGCGCCCCGGTCGTAGGGCTGAGGGTTGTCGCGCTCCCAGGCCGCGATCTCGTCCTCGTCGACCCAGACGCCCCCCTCCTCTACCCAGGCTCCGAACTTGTGCAGGCGCTCGTCGACGCTGTACGAGCTGACGCCGCTCTCGAACTGGTAGTCCCAGTTGTGAACGCCGCAAATGATGTCGGTACCCCGCACGAAGCCATCCGACATCAGCGCGCCACGATGCTGGCAGCGCCCGTAGAGCACCGAGACTGCGTCATCGAAACGGACGACGACCAGGTCGACGTTCGCCACCAGAGCGTGAGACGGCTGGCGGTCGGCAAGCGACTCCCAGTCGGCGATCTTGATCTTCTTCATTCTTCCCCCTTCCCGCTCGCCCGGTAGGCGTCGCGGATCTCGAGCGCTTGATCGTAGATATCCATGGGCACAAACGTCGTGCGCATGTCGTCGGCAAAGGCGAGCGCGGCCTTCTTCCAGGCCGCCTCCCCGGGAGTTCCGACGATCGTCCGGACGGTCAGTCCCCGTCCTTCCATCTCGGCGATGGCCTGAGCGTCTTGACCTGGGATCTCGGAACGGAACAGCTCCCCGACCTCCCGGCCGGCGGCCTGTACCGTCCGGCGGTCCCCCTCCTCGATCCGAGCCCAGGCTCGCTCATCCACGAGCGTGGCCCCGATCAGCGGCGCGAGCCCCAGATCGATCATGTTGGGGGCGGAACGAAACCACTGCAAAGAGAGCGCGGCGATCGGCGTGGCCGGCAGGGTCTTGAACATGCCGGTCCGAAGGCCCATGGGAATGTCCGTCCCGGCAAGCGGCACCGGCCGGAAGCCATGCCTGCGCCAGAGGGTCTCCATGCGCGAGTCGCCGGCCCATTGAAAGACCTCGAGTGACCGCAGCTCGTCGAACGTCTCCACGGGCTCGGTGGTGAAGAAGTAGATCCAGCCCGCGTGCGCCCAGTGCAGGAGAACGTAGCCCTTGGCCTCGAGTCTGGCCTCGAGCTCCGGACTCAGGGCTTCAAAAACGTGAAACAGCTCATCGTACGAGTCGAAGAACATCGGGATCTCGAACAGCGCGAACGCCGGATCGATGTCCGAGAGCCCGGACACCGTGACCGTCCCGGCCTGGAGCTGGCCGATGCGCATCTTGCGCAACACGTCGGGATCATCGCCGGCGACTCCACCCGGATAGATGCGCAGCTGCACCCGCCCCGACGTCTTTTCGCGCCACTGCGCACCCATCGACTTGAGCGCCCGATCCCAGAACGACCCGCTGGGAATCAAGCTCGCCAGCTTGATGATCCGGTTGTCGGAAGCCCGCGCGTCCGCCGGCGCGAGGGTCGCCCCGAGTACCCACAGTGCCAGCAGCGGCACCGCGATGCGGGACCTATTCGATGAAGTACTCATCGATACGGTCGAGCAAGAGCTGGGCTCTGCGTTGGGCGACGAGGTTGGCGAGCCGTCGTTCGGGCACTTTGTCGACGTCGACGGCGAGGGCGCGTTCGAGCAATTGGACGAACTCGGCGCGATTCTGCTCCGAGATCACGATCCCGGAAGCGAGCGACACGAAAGGTGCGGCACTGTTGCCACCCGAAATCTCGACCGCGCGCTCGAAGAAACTTCGCGCCCGCTCCGGCGAGCCGCCCATGGCCTCGGGCAGCGATTCCAGCGAGATCATGACTTCCTGCACCGCGCCGTCATCGTAAGCCGGAGCCCACTCGAGAACCTTGCGCATGAGAGCCTGGACCGCCGGCAGATCGGCGACAATGTCCAGGCGGTGAGCACCCACCGACATCGCGGCGCCCCAGGAGGCACCCGTCCAGTAGACCAGATCGATCTCGGTGGGCTCGAAGACCGACACCGCGGTCTCCGGTTCCAGACGCAGCCGCTCGGTGACTTCGGGATGGTCCAGCTCGAGACTGGTCAGGCAGTAGTCCCGCGCCCGCAAGAACAGCCCCAGGGCGCGGTCCCGCTGACGCTCGGATTCGAGGTAGTCGTCGAGCTCCAGCCTCTCGGCGCGCGCCTGAACAAAGGCATAGGAGTACTGGGTGAAGCCACTGCACGCCGAGAGCAGCAAACCCCGATTGCCCGGCGACTCGGCAAGCAGAGCCTCGATGGTCTTGAGCGAAAAAGGCAGGGCCGATTCGACCAGCTCCGGATCGCTGTCCGAGGCGTAGACGTCTCCGGCCGAGGCCAGCGCGTCCGCCAGACCATTGATGGCGAGCTTGCGAATCGAGCAGCCGGAGAACAGAAGGCACGCGAGCGCGAGGGAGGTCGCACTGGCTGGACCCGGAGACCTTCGGCGAATCATGGCAGCTATCCTAGCCTGCTTGTAGCGGTCCACCTCGGAGCGAGTGAAGGGCCTCAGAGCAGATGCCTCCGAATCAACCTCAACAGCTCACCCACCCCGGCGGCCCTGGCGCCGCGGTCCCGGTTGGCGCGGCCGATCTCGAAGGCCATCTGCCATTGTCGAAACAGGATCTTGTACGCGGTACCGAGCGAGTTCTCAGGATCATAGATGTGGGTCGCCTCGGAGGTAACTCCGTTCAGCTCCAGCACTCGGATTCCTTCACCGCGCCCGAAGGCTTCGTAGCTGGGCGCCTTGAGGTCGTAGCGGCCGAAGTAGAAACCCTCGAACGACCGGCTGATTCGCTCGACCTCCGCCTCGAGCGCCGGCGTCTGCCAGCGCCGTCCGTCCAAGAAAACCGCCCCCAGGCAATGCGTGCCGATCTCGGTCAAGCGAATCCTCTCGCCCGGTGCGGGGACCACCCTGGCCGCGTCGGCGAAGCGCCGGAGATACACCGGAGCCATGGCGTTTGCCCGTGGGTCTTCGAGAATCAGCTTCTCGAGCGTCGTGCCTCCGTCTCCGATCACTTCCGGTAGACGCTTCTCGGTGATCGAAAAGACTCGACCGCGCTCGTCGCCGGGCCGGCGCGCGTAGAAGACGCCGAGCTCGGGACCCGGCAGATACTCCTGGACCAGACAATCCGCACGAGGCGCCGCCAGAGCCGCCGCGAGCAGATCTCGAGTCGCCACGATCGAGACCTGCCGTCCGCGCTCGCCGACGTCGGGCTTGACGACCACGGGAAAGTCGAGCGACCGTTCGCTCATGAACTCCAGCGCCTCGGCGACCGGATCTTCACTCTCGGCCCGAATGAGCCGGAACGCCGCGACCCAGTCAGCGCCGATCTGCTCCAAGATCTCGGACTTCGACTCGCCGACGAAACCGCCGGCTGGAATCGCCGGGTTGGCGGCTGTGAAGACGGTGAGACTCCGATGGCGGGCGGCGAGGCGCGCAATCCGAGCTACCACCGGCAGATAGAAGGCCCACGTCGGCCAGAACTCCCAGTGCCGCAGTCGGCGCCACCGGCTCGCGAGCAGCAGCCGGCCGCGGCGAGTCCCGAGCGATCTCAGCAGGCGCAACCCGACAA
This sequence comes from bacterium, assembly GCA_024224155.1. Lineage (NCBI taxonomy): Bacteria > bacterium. The sequence goes on along the minus strand of JAAENP010000295.1, from coordinate 55,427 downwards.
CGAGCAGAAGCGCGAGCGCGAACGCGCCCGGGAGCGCCCAGCGTCGGAATATCTCGAAGTACTCCAAGATCCTGACGCCCAAGAGGAACGAAATCCCGACCAGCAGCGGCACCCAGACCGTGACGGCCAGCGCCAGGTACGACGAGAATCGCCAGAAGGGGGTCGCGACCACCCCGGCCGCGACGTAGGTCGGCACCCGCGTGCCGGGCACGAAGCGGCTGGCAAAGACCACCGAAGGCCCCTTGTCGTCAAACCACCTGCGGCTTCGCTGCACCGAGTCCTCGGAGATCCACCATCGCAAAGGTGCCCGCCGAATCCAGGGCCGGCCCAGGACACGGCCGATGAGATAGAGACCGACGTCGCTCGCGAAGATGCCTACGAAGCAAGCCAGGCAACCCGCGAGGTATCCGATCCGGCCCTGGGCGGTCAGCAGGCCCGCGCCGATACTCGCCAGGTCCTCGCTCACGAAGGTCGCCAGAGCCAGCAGATTCATCAAGACGAACAGAGCGATGCCTCGGGCTTCTCCCAGGAGCTTGGGATTCGAAGGCTCGGACGCCCGCGCGAGACGTTCCGGCGTCGCATCCGAGCGCCTCGGCGCGCGACCCGACTCGGCACGGGCAAGAAAGCTCGCGATCGGCTCGACCAGCTCCGGCTCGGCCTGGAAGACCATAAAGTGGCTCGCGTCGTACAGAATCAGCTCGCTCTGCGGCGAGATCCGATGATGCTCTCTGGCCGCAGCCAGCGGCACCAGCGGATCGTTCCGCCCATGGAGAATCAACACCGGCACCTCGAGGGTCTCGAGAATCCGCCGCAGGGGCCTCTGATCCGTGTCGTAGAAGTTGCGGGCATAGGGCAGATCGAGCATCGAGTCGTCCAGGAAGCCGAAATGGGGAACGGCTTCGTGCAACAGCCAGAGCCCCGCCAGCTGGGCTCCGTGGACGGCTCGGTTCAGGTGGTAGTTGCCGAGCAGCTCGGCTTCCTGGACACCGATCGCCGAGAGCAGGATGACCGAGCGGACGCGATCCGGAGCCAGAGACGCCAGCTCCAGCGCCACGCCACCTCCCATGCTGAAGCCGAGAACGTGGAACTCCCCTACCCCGAGGGCGTTCAGCAGCTCTAGGGACGCTCGGGCGTGCGCTTGGATCGAATAGTCCGAAACCTCTCGTTGCGAGCGCCCGAAGCCGGGGAGGTCGGGAGAGAGGACGCAAAAGCGCCCCGCAAGCGCCGGGGCCAGGGAGGTGAAGTCGCGCGAGGAGCCGGGACTGCCGTGAAGCAGTAGGAGCGCCGGCCGAGTAGTGAGCTGCTCGGTCGTGCAGCTCTGCCGGAAGGCGACCGACACCTCCTCCGATTCCGCGGGCCCGGCGATCGTGAGGCTCTGCTGTCCCTCATCGGGCGATCGGCCCACCTCTGGGCGCGCTCTCCAAACGTGCGCAGCCGTCAGCGCGAGCAGATAGCCGGCCACCAGGACAACAGCCGCGCGCCGCCCGGCCGCCATGGGCGGTTGCATCGGTTCGTCAGCCGGCCCCGACTTCGCGGGCGGCAATCGTGGATGGCGCCATGCCGAAGTCCGCTCCCGGATCCACCCCTCGGTCACGCAGCTGCCGAGCGATCAAGGCATAGTGGTGGATGGTGTGCGAAAGCGCGAACTGGAGCTCTCGAAGCACCGAGGATCGACTCCATATCGCCGGCTCGCCGGTGATTGGAGCGTCGACGTTGACTAGGAGCTCGACATCCGGGTTCAGCTCTACGGTCTCGAGCTTGACGATAATGTCCTCGATCGCCGCCGTTGCGGCTCCCCGCCGGCGCTCGATCTCGCGGTCCCGGTCGCGCCGGTCGTAGTCGACCCTGCCGGCCGGCAGGCCCTCGAACAGCGCCCGATAGAACTCGATGACGTGCCGGATGTGCGGACCCAGGCCGGATCCGGCCCCGATATCTTCGGCCACGTAGACATCGTCGGCCAGGCCGTTCACCAAGGCCAGCCCGTCACGAAGCATCGCCAGATTCTGCTCGACGACCGCCAAACGGGTCACGAGACCGCTCCCGCCACCGGTATGAATAGTCCGCGCACCGCCGTCTCCAGGCGCTCGGCGAGCCGCTTGCGATCGTCATCCTGAATCGACTCGACGCCGAAAGCGACCCTTGCCGAGAGGCCGGGAAGCGAAAGCAGGCGCAGGAAATGGTCGCTGAATGTCATGTCCCCCCACCAGCACACCGCCAGATGAGCCGGCTCGGTACCGGAAGGAGTACTGTAGCTCAAAGCGGCGGCGGCCACCGGCAGGCCGCCGCGCGCGGCCGGAGCCAGAAGCGAGGGTCGAAAGGGCGCGACCGACGCCCCCGACGTGCTGGTGCCCTCGGGAAACAGCACCACTCCTTCACCGACCTCGAGCGCTTTCTCGATGCGCCCGATCACGCGCGGAATGTCCCGGCGTGCCGTACGATCAATGAAGATGGTGCCCATGTGCTTGCAAAGAAACCCGACCACCGGCCATCCGCGCACTTCGCTCTTGGCGACGAAGACCGCGTCCACCAGGCTCGCCAGGATCGCGATGTCCAGGTAACTCAGATGGTTCGATACCAAGAAAAAAGGGGGCCTCGGCGCCGAACCGACGACCGTGACGTCGATGTTCAGCACTCGCACCACGATCCTGCCCCAGGCACCAAAACAGCGGTGGCGCCAGCGAGCCTCGGCTGCACGCCGGCGGAACGTCAGCAAGCGGCCGAGCAAGGTCATTTTGAAAGCCACCGCCGTGGCGACAGCTATGACCAACAACCTCCATCCGGCTCGAAGGCGCGCCATCTCCAGATTTCCCGACGCTCTAGCCGAAAAACAACTTGTGGACCCGCGGCCTCAGACCGTCGATGTCCATCATGACCAGGTAGTCGATGGTCTTGAATTCGCGATCGATCGCCGGCGGACCGCAGACCTTCGACCCAAAGCGCAGGTAGGTCTTGAAGAGAATCGGCAACTCGACTTCTGGGGAGTCCTTGTCGCGATCGCCGGGCGAGGGCCCGCCGGCCAGGGCATGGTCGGCCAGTGGAGCGACCGAAAGCACGGGATGCATGTGGTTCCCACGCTCCAAAAAGTTCATGGCTCGCCAGCCCTCTCGGGGGTCCTGGCTGGTCAAGGAGCAGCACCCGAAAAGGAAACGTGCCTGGTTGTGGGCAACGTAGAGAGCCAGGCTCTTCCAGAGCAAAAACAAGACCAGCTTGCTCCGGTGCGACTTCGCCACGCAGGCGCGCCCCACCTCGACCGAAGATCGGACGACCTCGTCGGGCAGACTCCCGAGATCGAAAAGACCCGAACTGTAGAAGCCCCGGTAGCGGGCCGCCATGCCCGCGGTCTGCATCCGATAGGTGCCCACGACCTCGCTGGTCCGGGTATCGCGCACGACCAGGTGATGACAACAGGTGTCGAAGACGTCGAAATCGCGGCCGGTCTCGTACGAGGACTCCAGTCCCTCGCCCAACTCCTCGTTGAAAACCGCGAATCGCAGTCGCAAGGCGAGATCGAGCTCCTCGTCGTCGCGCGCGAACGAGACCTCATACGGCCCGTCTTGCAGGACTTCCATCGGAAGCTGGCGGACGGCAACGGGATAGGTCGATTCGCGAACTGCGATTTCGTTTGTCATGCGTTCGGTTGGCTCAGCCGCGTCCGGTTCGCCGGTAGGTCTCGGGATCGGCTTGAATGTACAAGAGACTATCGCGCCGAATCACTCGGCCGGTGATCTCGATCGGCTCGGCCACGTACTCGAGCACGCGGTCGTTGACGGCAGTACCGTTTTCGTCCACCACCAGGTAATGCCAATAGTCGCCGCTCCGCGTCTCGACTCGCAGCACCGGCGGCACACCTCCACTGATGCACCGCGAGGCGCAGCCTCGATGGGGCTTCCCCCGCCCGGGTTTCATCACCCCCAGAAAGCACTTGCTGTCGACGATCTCGCCGCGTAGCGTTCGGATCCCGAGGTCCGTGGATTCGGCCCGCAGACCGAGCCGAGCTTCGCCGAGGGGCTCGACGCTGCCACCGACCACCTCGATCATGGTCTCGCCCTCGCGGTAGATCAGCGAGCCATTGAGCTTCACGGGCTGCCCGTCAAAACCGGCGATCTCGGCGCCGGCGCCCCGCTTGCCGACGGCGACCAGCAGGAGAGGTCGGCGATTCTGATTCTCGGCCGTTCCGGGACCCTCGACGAGCAGAACCGGGTGCGGGCTCTCCCGAATCACGCCCTCGAAGCTACGAACGACGCCATACTCCCAAACACCGGGATCGAATCGGCCCTGGGCCACCGCGAGAGTCGCGGCCACCGCCGCGGCGAACATCACCAGGAGCACCACGGCGCGGCGCAGAAACCTGGCTAAGTCTCCGGGAACCTTGGCCTGGTAGCCAACGTAGAACTCCCGCTCCGAGGTCATGATGCGGCCTCCCCGGCTTCTCGGTTCACTGGAACGCGGGCCGGCTCGACGGCGGTTCCCGGTGGATTCGGACGTGAATCTACCAGGACCCGATCGCCGTCCAGCCGCACCCGAAACGTCGGGACCTTCTCGGTGAACGGCGGCGGCGAAGATCCGTTCGCCGGTTCGTACTGAAAGCCGTGCCAGGGGCAGGTTATGCAGCCGTTGATGATCCGGCCTTCACCCAGCGGACCGTTCTGATGTTGGCAGACGTTCGACACCACCGAGACCCGGCCGTCATAGCGAAAGACCGCAACCCGCTCGCCCGCCAGGCAGACCACTTTCGCTCGCTTCTCCGGAATGTCTCGCAGCCGGCAGACTTCGACGAATCCATCGTCTCCGGATGCGCCGTCGACCTCGCGATCGGCCGCGCGCTCGCGCCAGCCGGCTATGAGGTGGATGCTCAGAATCCACGCCAGGCCCAGAGCCAGAAGACCTGCCGCCAGCGGGTGCCGTTCGGCCTGCAGCACGCCGAGGGCGACATGCAGCACCAGCAGGCCATAGGCAAGGTAGACCAGCATGTGGAGCGTCTTCCACACCGGGGGTGTCAGGTTGGCGAGCCAGAAATCGTGGCTCGTGGCGGCCATCAGGAACAGGATGACCAGGGCCGCGGCGCCCAGAGGCTGAAAGGGGAACTGAGCCAGATCGCCCCAGCGGCCGTTCGAGGTCAGCACGCTCAGCAACGGGTTGACGTTGCCGAGGGCGTGAAACTGGACGGTCGAAAAGGCGCCGTGGGCGAGCGCCAGAATGAACATGGTCACGCCGAGATGACGGCGGTTGTAGAGAAGCGGTAGGAAGCGGGAGTCCAGTCGGCAAAGCGGACCGATCGACAGAATCAGATGCAAGAGCAGCAGCGCGCCGGTGCCGAGTGCTCGGATCAGCAGGGTCTCGATGGTGGCGTTGGGCCGCAGCACGGCAGCCGTGCCGATGAACACGGCCAGGTAGAGAACGACGCCGCCCGCAATCGTCAGATCGTAGAGACGCTTCTGCCGGTTCCAGCCCACGGCCCGGTAAGCATGGCTCACGGGCTGTCCTCGCCCGGCCATTCGACGCGCGCCACTTCCTCGCCGTGACCCAGGCTGTAGAGCACCAGGACGCCGCTCTCGAGGTCGCCCTCCGGAGGCATCAGAGCTATCGGAGGCTCTTCGAACACACGATCGGGTCTCGCCCCGAGGGCGGCGAGAAAGAGCGGCACCACAACCAGCGTGACCACCGCCAGCATCCACCGATGTCGCCGCCGCAGGCGCCGGATCATCGACCGCTCCCCTTGCGTGCGAGCTCCCTGTGCGCGTTGCTCTCCTCGGGCGGCGGCAGGCCGCGAAGCCACCGCCGCAGCAGGATCGGCCAGAAGGCGGCGGTACCCGGCAGGATGGCCAGGCGAAATCCCCAGCTGCCACCTCGGGCCTGCGGGTCGATCCGCTGGACACCTCGGGTCACGAAGGCGACAGCGAAAACGAGACCGGCGCCCAAGTAGAGCCCCAGCGCCGCCAACAACCAGCCCGCGACTGTCTCCATCACCTGCTCAGTCCCCGTCCATCCGCATTCCTCGTAGCCGAATTCTAGTAGGGATCGAAGGCACTCGAGTTCCCACGGGTTCGCAACTGCTGCGGATTGCCTCGCTCGGAGCGTCGTGACAGAATCTCGGCGGCTTTCGGCTACCGGCAACGGTGCCAGCCCGGAAGAAAAACCCCAACAGTTTCGCGACTCGCTCGCCCCAAGCTCCGGAGGAAAAACTATGGCTGAGTCTTCAGCTGAACCCCAGCGCATCCTAGTTCAGTACGAGGTCAGAGATGGCGTCGCTTACATGACCCTGACCGACCCGCCGGCGAACACCTACACCCACGAGATGATGCGTCAGCTCGACGACGCAGTCCTCAAAGCCCGCTTCGACGCCGACGTTCACGTCATCGTTTTGACCGGTTTGGGCGAGAAGTTCTTCTGCGCCGGCGCCAACATCAACATGCTCAAGAAGTCGGACCCGTACTTCAAGTACAACTTCTGCCTGCATGCCAACGAAACCCTGAATCGGCTCGAGCACACGCCCAAGTTGGTGATCGCCGCGCTCAACGGCCACACCGTCGGTGGCGGTCTCGAGATCGCGATGGCCGCGGACATGATGCTGGCCAAAAAAGACGCCGGCAAGGTCGGACTGCCCGAGGTCACCCTCGGAGTGCTCCCAGGAACGGGAGGCACCCAGCGCCTGTCACGGATGATCGGCAAGACCCGCTCGATCGAGCTCATGGTCGAAGGCGGTCTCATCTCTTTCGAGCAGGCCCAGGAGTTGGGCATCGTCAACAAGGTCCTGGAAGGCGACGACTTCATGGACCAGGTCCACGACTACGCCAAGCAGTTCTGCCCGCCCAACAAGGCCTCCAAGGCCGTCGGCCGGATCAAGCGCTCGGTTCAGTCGGGCTGGGAAGTTCCGTTCGAGAGTGGTCTCGCGATCGAGCGCGAGGTCCAGCAGCAGCTCTTTCAGAGCGACGACGCCAGAGAGGGCCTGGCCGCCTACATCGAGAAGCGCAAGCCCGAATTCACAGGCGTTTGATCCAGTGACCGACCCCAAGCTCCCGCCGGCCAAGCTCTTCATTGGCGGCGAGTGGACCGCCCCCGAGGGCGGCAAGACCTTCGCGACCGAGAATCCGGCGGTCGAGGAGACCCTCTGCGAGGTTGCCTCAGGCTCACCGGCCGACGTCGACCGCGCGGTCGAAGCCGCGCAAGCGGCATTCACCGGTAAGTGGGGAAAGACCTCCGGGCGCGACCGCGGCCGCATTCTCTGGAAGATCGCCGACGCGCTCGAAGCGCGCATCGACGAGTTCGCGCTGGTCGAGACGCTCGACAACGGCAAGCCGATCTTCGAGTCTCGCTATGTCGACGTGCCCGCGGGCGTCGCCGCGTTGCGCTACTACGCCGGCTGGGCCGACAAGATCCACGGCGACACCTTCCCGGTAGAGGGGCCGTTCGTCTTCGCCTACACCCTGCGCGAGCCGATGGGCGTGGTCGGCGCGATCACGCCCTGGAACTTCCCGATCATTCAGGCGCTGTGGAAGATCGCCGCGGCCCTGGCCTGTGGCAACACGGTCATCCACAAACCCGCGTCCTACACGCCGCTCACCGCGCTCAAGTTCGCCGAGCTCGCGGTCGAGGCGGGCCTGCCGGCCGGCACTCTCAATGTGGTCACAGGTGGCGGCACGGCGGTTGGCGGCTCGATGGTCTCCCACCCGGGGATCGCCAAGATCTCCTTTACGGGCTCGACCGAGGTCGGACAAGGCATCATGAAGCAGGCCGCCGATACCGTGAAGCGGGTCACCCTCGAGCTCGGCGGCAAGTCGCCCAACATCGTGTTCGCCGATGGCGACGTCGACGCCGCGGTCAAGGGCGCCTACAACGGCATCTTCTACGGCAAGGGCGAGGTCTGCGCGGCGGGGTCGCGGCTCTTCGTCGAGCGCCAGGTTCACGACGAGCTGCTCGAGAAGCTGGTGGCGCGAACCGAGCGGCTGCAGCCCGGCGATCCGCTCCACCCCAAGACGCGCATGGGTGCCCTGGTCTCTTCGAGCCAGCGCGACACGGTCATGGGCTACGTCGATATCGGCAAGGCGGAGGGCGCCGAGGTCGCGACCGGCGGCACCGTGGCCGACGTCGAGGGCAAGGGCTACTTCATGCACCCGACCATCTTGACCGGAGTCGACAACTCCATGCGCGTTGCCCAGGAGGAGATATTCGGCCCGGTGCTGGTGGCGATTCCGTTCGACGAGCCCGAGGAGGCGGTGGCACTGGCCAACGCCTCGATCTACGGTCTCGCCGCCGGGGTCTGGACTCGCGACGTGGGCAAGGCCCACCGGGTCGCGGCTCAGCTCCAGGCCGGCACGGTCTGGATCAACCAGTACAACTGGTATGACTCGGGAGCGCCGTTCGGCGGCTTCAAGCAAAGCGGCTACGGGCGCGAGCTCGGCAAGGCGGCGCTCGACTATTACACCGAGACCAAAACGGTCTTCGTAGGCACGTGACCGTGGAGCGTCAGCCCCTCTTCCTGGTAGCGCCGGTGCGCACGCCGATCGGCAAGTTCGGCGGCGCGCTGGCTTCGTTGACCGCCGCCGACCTGGGCACCGCCGCCGCCAAAGCCTGCCTCGAGCGGGCGGGGATCTCGGGCGAAGCGGTCGATCAGACCATCTTCGGCCACGCCCGCCAGGCGGGAGGCGGACCCAACACGGCCCGCCAGATCTCGTACCGAGCCGCTGTGCCGGTCGAGAGGCCGGCCTTCACGATAAACCAGGCCTGCGGCTCGGGTCTGCAGGCGGTTTTCGACGGCGCCCGGGCGATCCTGTTGGGCGAGGCCGAGCTGGTCCTGGCCGGCGGCACCGAGAGCATGTCGAACACGCCGTATCTTCTGCCTCGAGCGCGCTGGGGGTACCGGCTGGGGCACGCCGAGCTCACCGACGGCATGTACAAGGACGGTTTCAACGATCCGCTCTCGGAGATGGTCATGGGCGAGACCGCCGAGGAGCTCGCCAACGAAGCCAAGCACGTCGATCGCGCGGCTGCCGACGCCTATGCCGCCGAGACCCAGAATCGCTGCCAATCGGCCCGCGAGAAAGGCCGTTTCGAAGCCGAGATCGTTCCTATCGAGGTCAAGTCTCGAAAGGGCGTCGTCACGGTCGACCGGGACGAGCATCCGCGGGACGGGGTCAAGGCCGAGTCCCTTGCCAAGCTCAAGCCGGTGTTTCGCGAGGGCGGCACGGTGACCGCGGGCAACGCCTCGGGCATCACCGACGCCGCCGCCGCGATCCTGGTCGCCTCCGCCGCAGCGGTCGAGAAGCACGGCCTCGAGCCGATGGCCCGGCTCATCGACTGGGAGGTCGTCGGCGTCGACCCGAGGATCATGGGTATCGGCCCGGTGCCCGCGGTGCGGGCGATCATGGAGCGCAACCAACTCGACTACGACCAGATCGACCGGGTCGAGCTCAACGAGGCCTTCGCCAGTCAGGCGCTGGCGTGCCTCGAAGAGCTACCGTTCGCGCGCGACCGGGTCAACCCCGACGGCGGCGCCATCGCGCTCGGGCATCCCATCGGCTGCACCGGTGCGCGAATTCTGGTCACCCTGCTTCATGGTCTCGAGCCTCGAGACGGCCGGCGCGGCATCGCGACCCTTTGCGTGTCCGGCGGCCTGGGCCTGGCGGCTCTGGTAGAGCGAATCGGCGGAAAGACCTCGTGAACCGCGTCGTCGTTTGCATTCGCAGCCGCCGCAAGGCCGAGAACTACTTGCACGCGCTGCAGTCCGTCGGCATCGACGGCCAGCGCCTGATCGTCGTGAGCCCCGAGGACGACGGGACCGACGACGACACGCTCGAACAGCTCGCGGCCGAGGCCGGTGGGCTGGTTCTCGCGGGAGGTCCGGATATCGAGCCCGAGCGCTACGGAGAGAAAGCCCGCCCGAACGCCAATCTCACCCTGGTGCCGGAGCTGGATCGAATCGAATGGTCCCTGATGAAAGGCGCGCAATCTGCCAAGACGCCGATCTGGGCCATCTGCCGGGGCCTGCAGGTGGTCAACGTCTTTCTGGGGGGAACCCTCTGGCAGGATCTACCGAGTCAGCTGCCCCATACGACCGATCACGACTTCGAAGAGCCGGAAGATCATCTGGCGCATCCCGTCGAGGTCACCGACACGTCGAGTCCCCTCGGCGAGACGCTCGCGGAAGGCAAGGCCGAGGTCAATTCCCGGCACCACCAGGCGGTCAAGGACCTGGCTCCGGAGATGAAGCCGGTGGCCTACGCCCCGGACGGAGTCCTGGAAGTCGCCGAGCACCGCGACGAGGGGTGGTGGCTGCGAGCGGTGCAATGGCACCCGGAGAACCTGCTCGAGCTGCCGCCGCAGCGCCGGCTCTGGCAGCATTTCGCGAAGGCCGTCGGCTCGAAGAACTCCGGATAAGACAACCTACGAACCCACTGGAGGAACACAATGGGAGAAGCAGTACTTCGCGAAGACGTGGGGCGCACCGCGGTCCTGACGATCAACCGGCCGGACAAGCTGAATGCTCTCAACGAGCAGGTTCGAGTCGACATGATGGCCCATCTGGAGGCGATCGAGAGCGACGACGCCATCGGCGTCGTGGTCATCACCGGGGCCGGCGAGAAATCATTCATAGCCGGCGCCGACATCGGTGAGTTCGAGGGTCGTTCACCCTTTGATCAGCGCGACGCCATGGCGAGCCCGCGGGTCTTCGACGTCATGTCCGACTTTCCCAAGCCGGTGATCGCCATGATCAACGGCTTCTGCCTCGGCGGCGGCTGCGAGCTGGCGTCCTCGTGTGACATTCGCGTGGCGTCCGAGAAGGCCCGCTTCGGCCAGCCGGAGATCAATCTGGGGCTGATTCCGGGCGGCGGCGGCACCCAGCGTCTGCCGCGCCTCATCGGCCTGGGGCAGACCATGCGCCTGGTGCTCTCGGGCGACATGATCGGCGCCGACGAAGCCAAGAGCATGGGCCTGGTCGAGCTCACCTTCCCGCCCGAGGAGCTGCGCGAGAAGACCCTGGAGCTCGCCGAGCGCATCGGCTCGAAGAGCCCGCTGACGCTCAAGGTCGCCAAACAGGCGGTGCGCGCTTCTTGGTCCACTTCGGTCGACGACGGCGTCAACTACGAGCGCGACCTCTTCTGCCTATGTTTCTCGTCCGAGGACAAGGAAGAAGGCGTAGCGGCCTTCCTGGGCAAGCGCAAGCCCGAGTGGAAGGGGCGGTAGACTCTCTCTACCGTCATTCTGAGCAAAGCGAAGTCTTTTCTCTCGCCGCCGCACGTTCGGCGGCAGTTCGGCAGGCGGCCCGCCGTCGACGCCTGTTGTCTGCCAAGCCGGTCGACACCCTTCGCTTCGCTCAAGGGCAAGCGGGCGTCGACCGCTACAATCGGGGCTCCCCTCCTGGTCTTTGGATTCAGTGCCTGAAGGAGCGCCGCGTGCGCCCCGAAGCGAACCTCTCTTCGTTCGCGAAGGGGCGACACCGGCGCGACACTATCGATTCGGTCGACACCCTTCGCTTCGCTCAAGGGCAAGCGGTGGTCGACCGCTCCAACGGCAGCGACTAGTACGGCGTGTCGCCGCCGTCGACGTTGATCGATTGGCCGCGGATGATCGTCGCGCGTTCGGAGAGCAGGAACGCGACCACGCGACCGACTTCGATCGGCGCGACGTGGCGCCGGAGCTGCGCCGGGTACATCTGTGCGACCAATTCGCTCGGATCCAGGCCCTCGCGCTTGCCGACCCAGTTGGCGACCTCGTCGAGCATCGGCGTGGCGACGCCGCCTGGGCATACGGCATTGACATTGATGCCGTGCGGAGCCCACTCGGAGGCGAGCGAGCGAGTGAGACTGATCACCGCGGCTTTGGAGGCGTTGTAGGCCGCCATGTTGGGATAGCCGACCTTGCCGGCGTTGGACGCGACGTTGACGATCGAGCCCCCGCCCTGGTCGATCATCTGCTTTGCCGCCGCCTGGCAGCAGGTCAGAAGCGCTCGAGCATTGACGTCGAACTGCGGGACCCAGTCCGCGTCGTCAGACTCCAGAGCGGGCCGCATGCGCAAAACGCCGGCGTTGTTGACCAGCCCGTCGACTGAACCGAACAGGCCTGCCGCATCGGTGACCGCGGCTGCTACCGCCTTCGAGTCGGTTACGTCGAGACCGAGCGCGATCGCCTTGGCGCCCTCGGCCAGAGATGCGACGGTCGCCTCCGCGGATTCGATCTCGAGGTCGCTCGCCGCGACCCTGGCGCCTTCCGCCGCGAGAGCCTGGGCGATGCCGCGACCGATCCCGCTTCCCGCGCCGGTTACCAGAATGACTTTGCCGTCGAGCATCATCAGAACACCGCCTTTGAGAGCATGCCGCCGTCGACCGCGATCGACGCGCCCGTGACCCACCGGGACGCCGGCGAGGCCAGGAACAGGCAAGCATCGGCCACGTCCTCCGGCCGGCCCAGACTACCCAACGGCACCGCCTCGAGCCACCTCTGGACTCCCTCCGGCCAGTCCTCTTCGATGCCGGGCTTCCAGATCAGACCCGGCGCGACCGCATTGACTCGTATGCCCTCGGGGCCGAGCTCCAGAGCCGCTGCCCGAGTGTGCATGAGGACCCCGGCCTTGGCCGAGGTGTAGTGGGCATGCAGCTTCGCGGGCGCCAGGCCCTCGATCGAGGCGATGTTGACGATGGCTCCGCCGCCGCCCTGCGCGACCATTCTCGCGGCCGCGATCCGCGTGCAAACGTGCACGCTCTTCAAGTTGGCGTCCACGACCGCGTCCCACTCCTCGTCCGCCATCTCCAGAAGCGGGCTCACCGGGTAGATGCCGGCGTTGTTGACCAGGATGTCGAGATCTCCGAGAGCATTCACGGTCTCGTCGACCAGGCGCGCGACTTCCGCGCCATCGGTCACGTCCGCATGAAGCGCGATCGCCCGCCCCCCCGTCTCCTCGATCTCTTCCACGACCGCGCGAGCCCCATCGGCGCTCGACCGGTAGTGCACCGCCACCGCGGCGCCCGCCTGGCCAAAGCGGCGGGCGATCCCGGCCCCAATGCCGCGTCCCGCTCCGGTAACCAAAGCGGCCTTCCCCGACAGATCGATGAGGGCTGCCAACTTCGGTGCCTCGGGTGGTTTCATCCGGCCTCCTGACTATTACTTCTTGCCCAGTACGTAGGTGACCCAGGGGGCGATCGAGGCCTCGGTCAGCCACTCGTACGGCTCGTCCTCGAGCCCGAGCGGCTGGTAGTGAGCTGCGAGCCGGAGTTCCGATGCCTCAAAGAGGCTCAGATAGTCCGAGTGAAACCAGATCAGGTCTTCCACGGGGCGCCCATCCTCGACGTCCTTCATCACGATCCGAACGCTCTCTCCGCTCTTCGCGCGGCGGTTCCCCGGAAAGGCCTTGGTGGTGAATGAGGCCCACTCGTGCGTGTAGATCTCGGGCGTTGAACCGAGCAGGACAATCCGGCCTTTGTCTTTGAGCAATCGCCGCAAGCCGCGCAATAGGCCGCGCCGTTTTGCGACGCCGGGGATGTTGTCAAACGCGAACGCGGACAGGACAAGATCGAAGGACCGAGGTCCAAAGAGGCCAAAGTCGCCCTCGTCCACCAGTTGATAGGTCCCATTCGGGTCGATCTTCTTGGCCTGCTGAATCATGCTGCTCGAAATATCGATACCGATCGCATCGAAACCGAGCTTCTTCAGAAACCTCGTGGAGCGGCCGGCGCCGCAGCCAAAATCGAGAGCGGCACTTCCGGTGACCTCCTCGGCGAGAATCGCAGGCAGATCGCGATACGCCAGATAGTACGTGCCCGGGAACTCGAGTGTCGCATAGGCCTCAGCTCGCTCGGCGTCGTCATACACATTGGAGAACGACACGATGGCCCCCAGATGCTACAGCCCCAGAATCCCCGCCTGACCGTGAAAGAAGACACCGGCCAGGGCACCGGTGAGCAGCGTGGCCAGCGTCGCCGCGACCAGGCCTCGCAACGCCAGGGCGGCCAGGTCTTCGCGCCGGCTCGGCGCCAGAGCGCCAAAACCGCCGACCGCGATCCCCATGCCGCCGACGTGAGCGAAGCCGCACAGCGCGTAGGACAGTACGAGAATCGTTCTCGGCGATAGCTCCTTGGCTAACGCGAGCGCGCCGAGCTCTTGATAGCTGACCACCTCGGTCAGCATCAGCCGCTGGCCGAGGAGCTTCCCCGCCGTCGGCAGGTCGCCGGCCTCGATGCCGAGCAGCCAGGCCAGCGGCCTGAATAGCCAGCCCAGGATTCCCGCTATGGTCAGCGGTTCGTTCAGCTGGAAGAAGACACCGCCAATCTTCCCCAGCAGAAGATCCAAAACACCCACCAGCCCGAGCACGGCGATCAAGATCGTCGTGATTCCGGCCGCGACCTTGAGTCCGTCCCAGGCACCGGCGGCCAGAGCGCCCATGACACTCGAGTGCTCTTCCTCTCGCGCCATGGTCGGAACCTCGCCGGCGGTCTCGGGCGTCTCGGTCTCGGGCAGCATCAGCTTGGCTGCCAGAACCGAGCACGGAATCGAAAGTAGAGAGGCCGAAAGAAGATGCCCCGCGATCTGTGGGAACGCTTCTTTCAGAAAGATCACATAGACCGCGAGCGTGGTCGAGGCCACGGTCGAGAGGTTCGAGGCGACCACCGTCAACAACTCGGACCGGGTCATGCCGCCCAGATATGGACGTACCGCCGCGGCCGTCTCGACGCCGAAGAACATGTGGATCGAGCCGGTCAGAGCCTCGGCGCCCGAGAGCCTGAGGGTCCGTTGAAACACCCGGCCGAAGAACCTCACGACCGGCTCGACCAGCCTGAAGTGGTGCAGCACCGCCATGATCGAGGCGAAGAAAATGACTGCCGGCAGGACCTGCGCGGCGAGCACGAAGCCTATGGAGGGCTCGCCGGCTCCGGTGGCCTGCCCTGGAGAGAGCGCCAGCGGACCGAACAGAAACTCGGCGCCCTTGGCGCTGCTGCTGAGAAGACCGAGGACGATGTCGTTCAGGACCAGAAGCACGCCGCGCGTTGCTGGCAGCAAGAAGACCACGGCGCCGAGCCCGAACACCAGCGCTGTCGAACCCCAGAATGTGCGCCAGGGGATGGGCCGCCGGCAGCCGCCGGCGAGCCAGGCCAGGCCACACAGTGCGAACCAGCCCACGAGCGAGATGAGATTGAGATGGCTCAAGAGGCGAGTCTACGGCAGTCCGTACCGCTTTCGTTTTTCCCACAGGGCCTTACGGCTGATACCCAGGACCTCGGCGGCCCGTCCCTGATGGCCCCGGGTAAAGGCGAGCGCGCGCTGGATCTGCTCACTTTCCACTTCGGTCAAGCTTCGCGGAACCTCGGACGAGCCCAACGGCGGACTGGGATCGAGCCGGGCGCCGGCGGCGGCGACCTCGGCCAGCACCACTTCCCGCTCGAGCACGTTTCTCAGCTCGCGCAGGTTCCCGGGCCACGAGTACTTGGACATCCACCCCCGAGCTCGCCCGCTGAGAGTGAGCCTACCCTTGTCGAATCGTTCCGACAGATCGGCAAGGAAGAACTCGACCAGCGGCTCGAGATCTGCCAGACGCTGGCGCAGCGGCGGGATGACCAGGGTCACCACCTCGAGACGGTAGTAGAGATCCTCCCTGAAGCTGCCGTTGTCCACTCTTTCTGAGAGCTCGTGCGAGCCGATGGCAAAAAAGCGCACATCGGCCTCTAGCTCGCGACCACCGAGCGGCACGTAGCGACCTTCGCTCAAGAGCCGGAGCAGCTTGGCCTGGACCGAAAGCGGAATGTCCTCGACGTGATCGAGCAGCAGAGAACCGCCGCTGGCTTTCCCGACCCGACCTTCGGACGCCGTCTCGGCGCCGGTGAACGCGCCGACCTGGTGGCCGAAGAACTCGCTCTCGAAGAGGCTCGCCGGTATCGCCGCCGCGTCGACCTCGACCAGCACCGCCGCGGCCCGCCCGCCCGCGGCGTGGATTTCGCGAGCCAGCGTCGAGCGCCCGGTGCCCGGCTCGCCGAGAATCAGCACCGGCGCCCGGCTCTTGGCGGCACGGTCGGCCTGGCGATAGAGCTCGCGGATCGAAGGTGAAGATCGGGCTAAGACACCCAGGCCCGGCGGGAGCTCAGTCACCGCTCAGAAAGGTGTCGGTGATGTCGGTGGCATCGCTCCACAGTTTTTCGAGCCCGTAGACGCTTCGATTGTCCGAGCTGAAGATGTGGATCACCATGTCTCCATAGTCGACCAGAATCCAACTACCGTGGCTGTAGCCCTCTACCCCCAGCGGGCGGATTCCCGCTTCCTTGGCTCCGGTGACCACGGCGTCGGCGATCGCCTGAACCTGGCGTTCACTGGTACCGCTGCAAATCAGGAAGAACTCGGTGAAGTCACTTACGTCGCCGATGTGGAGAACGCGCAAATCCACGGCTTTGCGGTCGAGAACCGATCGGACGACGCCACGGAGCTTTTCGGGGATATCCAAACGAACGGCGACGTCGTGGCTCATCTATAAAGGGAGTACTTCCGTATGTACTTTACCACCAGGTCCGGTACGGCCCCTTCGGGCAGTTCGGCGCCGGTGCGGAACAGATGGCGGAGCTCGGTCGACGAGATCTCGACCGGCTGGTTTCTGACGAACGTAACCCTACCCGCGGTCACCACGTCTCTCAGCTCCTCGGGAAGACTCTGCTCCACCGATCGGTAGTCCCAGCCGGGACGAGTCAGAACGGCGAGAGACGAGAGCCTTACGATGTCGCGCCATCTGCGCCAAGTCGGGAGCTGTTTGAACGAGTCGGCTCCCACGATGAGGTGAAGCTCGTCCGACGGGTCCCGACGATGAAAGCGCTCGACCGTGTCGACGGTGTAAGCGCGCTCTCCCGGGGTCAACTCCCAGGCCGAGACCTCGAAATCGGGCTCGTCGAGCAGAGCCATCTCCACCATCGCGAAGCGGCGCTGAGAGCGCGCGAACTGGCGGCCGGGCTTGTGAGGCGGACGCGCGGTGGGAAGGTAGAAGACCCGGTCCAGGCCGAGAACCTCGGCCGCCCTGCGCACGGGGATCACATGCCCTGAGTGAATGGGGTCGAACGAACCACCGAAGATTCCGAGTTTCATGTGTCCAGACGCGCGAGCACGCTCTCCAGGCCACCGATCAGCTCGGCGGTGCCCAAGCGGGCTGCCGAACTGATCTCATAGTACGGCAAGTTGCGAGCCTGCGCCGCGGCCGCCAGCTCACCGCGACGCTCCTCGACGGCTGCGTCGAGCTTGGTCCCGACGATCCACCTCGGGCGCTCCAGTAGCTCCGCGGCATAGGCGCCCAGCTCCTTTTCCAGAACCTCCAGATCGGCCACCGAGCTCGCTTCGCCCGTTGACAGATCCACGAAATGCAGCAGGATCCTGCAGCGCTCGATGTGGCGAAGGAAACGATGTCCCAAGCCGGCACCGTCGGCGGCGCCTTCGATCAAACCGGGCAGATCCGCGATTACGAACGGCTGGCGGTCGTAACCACCGTCAACGACGCCGAGATTGGGGACCAGAGTCGTGAACGGATAGTCGGCCACCTTGGGCCGAGCCGCCGACACCGTGCGAATGAACGTCGACTTGCCGGCGTTGGGCAGGCCGATGACGCCAACGTCGGCGAGCAGCTTGAGCTGTAGGTGGATGTCGCGCTCCTCGCCTTCGTAGCCGGGCTCGCTACGCCGCGGCGCGCGGTTGGTGGACGTCGCGAAACGCGCGTTGCCCCGGCCGCCGTCTCCGCCCTTGGCGACGCACAGCTCCTCACCATGCCTCAGAACCTCGCCCAGCAGAGATCCACCGGCATCCAAGACTTGGGTTCCCAACGGCACCTTGATTCGCAAGTCCTCGGCTGAGCGGCCGGTCTTGTTCGAGCCTTCTCCGTGCTGGCCCCTCTTGGCCGCGTATAGCCTCTGGTGCCGGAGCGGATAGAGAGTGTTCATGCCCGAATCGCCGACCAGCAGCACAGAGCCGCCCCGACCGCCATCGCCACCTGACGGACCTCCCTTGGGAACGGACTTCTCGCGGCGAAAGGCCATGCAGCCGTTTCCGCCTCGACCTCCACACACGTGAAGGTCGGCTTCGTCGATGAAATTCACAACGGCCGCATAAGCGCTAGGCGCTCACCCGGTGTGGCCCGTTCTAGTCCGCGGCGGGCGTGATGTTGACCACGCGGCGCGAACGGCCTCGGCGCTTGAACTCGACGACACCGTCGGTCTTCGCGAACAAGGTGTCGTCCTTGCCACGTCCGACGTTGACGCCCGGAAAGATCTTGGTGCCCCGCTGGCGCACGATGATCGTTCCACCGGTCACCTTCTGGCCCCCGTAGCGCTTGACGCCCAGGTTCTGCGGATTGGAATCGCGGCCGTTGCGGCTGGAGCCTTGTCCTTTTTTGTGTGCCATGAGCGAACTCCAATAAGCCTACTAGGCTTCGATCTTATCAATTCGAACTCGCATCAGATCTTGCCGATGCCCGATCAGACGCCGGTACCCCTTGCGTCGCTTGAACTTGAATACCATGATCTTGGGGGCGCGGACTTCGTCGACCAACGTCGCCGTCACCGAAGCCCCCTCGACCAGGGGCGTGCCCAGCTGCACGTCCTTGTCACCTCGCACCATCAGCACCCGGTCGAAACGCAGTTCGCTCGACTCTTCCGGCAAGTCGCGACGTTCGACGTCGAGTACATCCCCGGGCTCGACCCGATACTGCTTTCCACCTGTTTCGATCACTGCGTACATGACGAACTCCTCCTGGGCGCTAACGCGCGAGGAAGCGAAAATTAGCATACCCCGAACATCGGGTCAACGGGTGCCGGTGCTATTGTCCGCCGCGTGCTGCTCAAGCTCTACTACGTCTGGACGGCGGCGGTTCTGAGGGCCCTGGGAGCCCGGAGAGTGAAGCACGAAGTCGGCGACACGACCCTGCTTTGCTACGAGATCGGCCCGCCGGACGGCGAACGCTGGGTCCTCCTGCACGGTCTCGGCGCGACCGCGCTAGCCTGGATCGCGGCCGTCAAACGACTACAGAAAGAGGTCAAGCTCCTGATCCCGGAGCTCTCGGTTCTGGGCGGCACGGTTTGTCCGAACGGTGGACTCAACGTGGTGGAGGGCAGCGAGGCAGTCACGGCGCTGATCGAGTGGTGGGCACCCGGTCGCGCCGTGACTCTGGCCGGAATCAGCCTCGGAGGCTGGATGTCGGTACGAGTGGCGCTGGAGAGGCCCGATCTGCTGGAACGGCTCGTACTCGTCGACGCCGGAGGTTACCGGGATCAGGATTGGGAGCGGATCCAGGATCTCACCACCGTCGCTGGCCTCGACGACGTCGACCGGCTCTACCAGGCGCTCTTTCACCGAACGCCCTTCGTTATCGAATTGTCGCGGAGGGGTTTTCTGCAAGTCTATTCCTCACCGGCGGTCAGGCACGTCCTCCGGTCGACCACTCCGGACCACGCCTACGGACCCGAGGATCTCGCCACGATCCGACAACCGACGCTCCTTCTCTGGGGCGAGCATGACGGCCTTTTCAGCCTCGAGGTCGCCCGTGCCATGGAGCACCATCTGTCCCACTCCTGGCTGGTGACCCTCCCCGACGCCGGACACGCCATTCACTGGGAGAAACCCGGACAGATGGCAGGAGCCATCGACCGCTTTCGACTTCAGGGGCTCCAGCAGCGCTCGGATGGCGGGAGCCCCGGTGCCCATTCGGCGGCTTAGAATAGCGGTTGGAGGAGCGTTATGTCCGAGCCTGATTTCCTGGTCTGTCTCAACTGCGAGACGCCCTGCTACACCTTCGAGTGGGCCGAAGGCAAGCTCGTCGAGATTCTGTGCACGGTCTGCGGCAACGAAGAGCCGGACGAGTTCGCTACCGAAGACGATCTCGACACGATGGGGTCGGATCCCGAGTCCGGGCACTAGTGTTCCGCACGGGACACTAAGCGCCCGCCGAGCCTTCGGCCGCCCTTGTCAGGGGCCGCGCCAGCGGTTCGGCGGGCAGTTCACGCAGAGCTACCTGAAATCGGGTTCCGAGGTCGGGAGTGCTCTGAACCGAAAGCTCTGCTCCGTGGGCGCTGGCGATGCGTTCGACCACCGCCAGTCCGAGTCCGGTGCCGCCGCGCTTGGTGGAGTAGAAGATCTCGAAAATCCGCTGTAGCTCGCCGGCGGGAATGCCGGCGCCGTTGTCGAGGACCTCGAGCAGTACGCGGCCGTGCTCCCGGCGGGCGATGAGACGCACCTCGGCTTCGCGCCCGCTGGCCTTGGCAGCGGCCAGGCCGTTGCGCACGAGATTGAGCAGGAGCTGCGACATCTGCTCGGTATCTACGGCCACCCGAGCACTCGCGGACCGATCTTCGACGACCAGATCGACGCCCTCGGCGTGGGCCTCCCGCTCGAGAAGGTCGCGGCAGTTCTGAAGCAGAGTGCTCGCCGGAACCTCCTCCAGATCGAGCGCTCTGGGTTTCGCATACTGAAGAAAATCGGTGACCAGGCGTTCGAGGCGCCCGATTTCGGATCTGGTGATCGAGAGCAGCTTTCTGGTCGATCCCCCGGTGCTCGCGTGCGTCTCCTCTTCCAACATCTGCATGTTGAGATTGAGGGAGTTCAGGGGATTGCGGATCTCGTGGGCCAGGCCCGAGGCCAACGTTCCGATGTAGGCCAGCCGCTCGGCCTCGAAGGCCTTGGCCTCGAGAATGCGGCCCCGCGTCCAGAGGCGCCAGATGATGAGGTAGGCCATCGCCATGATGGCGAGCGTCACAGCGGCGATGAGCCCCGTTTGACGCAACAGATGCCCACGGAGCACGTTGATTCGCTTGCCCAGCTCGACTTCACTCAAACCGATTCGGACGAAACCGACCTCACCGATGGGCGCATCCAGCTCGTACCTTCCGTCACGCTCCACCACTTTCTGCTCGATGTTCGGCGGAATCTCCATCGATTCCATCCGCAGTGGCCCCGCATCCCCTTCGATCATTCCGGCTTCGGTGCGGCTGTGAAACACGAGCTTGCCCTCGCGGTCGCGGATCTCGACGCTCTGGACGATATCTCGCTTGTTCAACACGTCGTCGATGTAGGTCTGGAGCTCCCGCTCGATCGCTACCACCGTGTAGAGGTCCTTGTCGCCCTGCTCCTCTTCGATACGCTCCCCCAGCCGCTCCGCCAAGCCCCTGGCCTCGGCCTCCGTTTCCAACAGCACCTGCTGAATCTCGCGCTCCGACAGAGATCGGAAGATCAACCACCCCAGCAGACCGAGGTCCAACATCACGAAGAGGCTCAAAAGAATCGAACCGAAAACCAGCTTGCGCGAAATCGGGTTGGGCTCGCCCGCCATGACCGAAGCAGAATAGCATTCCGATTGACCGTCTCCGAGGCATTCGCTACGATGGCAAAAACCCTCCGGTCAATGAAGAACCCTCAGTACGGAGCTCCGATGTCCGGCCGGCTTGCGCTCGGTTGCGCCGTGCTCGTCGCCTCGTTCACCGCCTGCGACCGAGCCCCCGGCGGGACCTATACGACCGGCAACGAGTCGGCTCGCGGGGGTACGGTCGTCATCGCCACAGGGGTCGACATCACCGGCGTCAACCAGCTGACCGGAGGCGGATCGCGCTTCGAGCAGGATATTCTCGACCAGCTGTTTCTGTCCCTGTTCCAGGAACAGCCCGACTACGCCGAGCATCCGCCCACCTTCGAGCCCGAGTTGGCGCAAGACTACACCTGGTCAGAGGATGGCAAGACGCTTCGACTCCTCCTGCGCCCTGGAATCGAATGGAGCGACGGGGTTCCCATTACGGCCGCCGACGTCGTCTGGACCTATACGGCTCAGGTCAATCCCGAAGTCGCCTGGGAAGAGGCTCAGAGCAAAGACGCCATCGAGCGGGTCGTCGCCTTCGACGACCACACCGTCGAGTTCCGCTTCTCCGAGGTCTACTCGTCCCGTCTGAGCGATCTCAACGAAGGCGTGATCCTTCCCAAGCATGCGTGGTCCAAGCTGCCGTTTTCCGAGTGGCGCGGCAACGAAACCTGGTTCCTCGACAACCTTGTCGTCTCCGGACCGTTCATGCTGGCCAGACTGCAGCCTCAGCAACAGATCGTCCTGGAGCGTAACGAGAACCACTTCCGACAGGGATATCCCAAGCTCGACCGACTGGTGTTTCGGGTCATCCCGAACCGGACCAACCAGGTCGAGCACCTGTTGGCGGGACAGGTCGATTTCGTCGAGCACGTGCTTCCGAAACGCGCCGCGGACGTCGAGAGATCCGGGCGCACCGATCTGATCTCGAAGTGGCATCGCCAGTACACCTATATCGGTTGGAACGGCTGCCAAGGTCTGTTCGAGGACGCGAGTATCCGGAAGGCGATGACCTTGGCCATCGATCGTGAATCGATCGTCAAAGCCCTGTGGGGGGAATCCGCTCGTCCGGCCGTGTCGCCGATCCTCACATCGGTCTGGGCCTTCAACCCCGACCTCGTGCCCTGGCCCTACGATCCCGACGCAGCCCGAAGACTCCTGGCCAAGGCCGGATGGGGTGATGACGACGGCGACGGCTACCTGGACAAGGACGGCCGCAAGTTCTCATTCGAGCTCGCAACCAACGGCGACAATCAGATCCGCGCGGACGTTGCCGTCCTCGTCCAGGAGCAACTCAGAAAAATCGGCGTCGAAGCTCGAGTGAGCCTGCTCGAGTTCAACTCGCTCTGGGCCCGGCATCAGAGCCACGGTGTCGACGCCATCATTAGCGCCTGGGGAATCGACACGTCACTCAATCTCACCTACGCCTTCCACACCGACTCCATCGAAGACGGCAAGAACTACGGCTGCTACTCGAACGCCCAGGTCGATGAGCTGATCGCGCTCGCCAGGCGCCCGGCACGACCCGAGGATGCCGCTCCCCCGCTCCACCGCATCCAGGAGATTCTCCACGAGGAGCAGCCCTACACCTTCCTCTGGGAGCCGATGCGCCACTACGGCGTGTCCAAGAAGGTGAAGAACGCACAGCCGAATCCGCTGAGCGCGTACTTCAACCTCGACGAGTGGTGGCTGGCGCCCGTTTCCTCGTAGGGAATCCTTGACTGGGTTTCTTCTTCGGCGCACCGTCACCGCCATCCTGGTGATCGGGATCGTCTTGACTCTGGCCTTCTTCGCCGTCCACCTGGCGCCGGGCGACCCGACGACGCGATACCTCGACGCGCGCATGTCGCAGGCCCAGCAGGATCAGCTGCGCCACGCCTTAGGCCTCGATCGGCCCCTGCCGGAGCAGTACGTCCGGTGGCTCGGCTCGGTTGTTCTGCGCGCCGACCTGGGGTTTTCGTTCACCCACAACCGGCCGGTCACCCGGGTTCTCGCCGACCACCTGGCGCCGACCGCGGTGCTGGCGATCACAGCCCTCTTGATTCAGTTCGGAGTCGGAATCCTGCTCGGCGCATTGGCCGCTCGCCGCCAGGGCTCGCTAACCGACCGGGTAGTGCGATGGCTGTCCCTAATTCTCTACTCCACTCCCCATTTTTGGCTCGGCTTGATGGCCCTGCTGCTGCTGAGCTACCGGGCGGGCTGGTTCCCGGCGAGCGGCATATCCTCGATCGAGGCCCTCGACTGGGGCGCTTGGTCGTCGCCGCGGCGGCTGCTGGATACCGCTCATCATCTGGTGCTGCCGGCCTCGGTCCTGGGTCTGGCGATGGCCGGCGGCGTGACCCGATTCGTGCGCAATTCCCTTCTCGAGGTTGGCCACGAGGACTTCATCCGCAGCTCGCGAGCCGCCGGAGTCGGCGAGGGACGCATTCTGTGGGTGCTGGCGCTCAAGAACGCCCTGGTGCCGGTCATCCAGATCGCTGGTCTTTCGCTGCCTTACCTGATCAGCGGCGCGTTGGTCACGGAAGTGGTGTTCTCGTTGCCGGGGATGGGCAGGCTCGCCTACAGTGCGATCCTGGCCCGAGACTACCCAGTCATCCTCGGCGCCACGCTTCTGGCGGCGACCATGGTCGTCTGCGGCAATCTGCTCGCGGATCTCGGGCATGCCGCCGTCGATCCGCGGGTCCGCAGGGAGATCGCCCATCGTGGGTAGGAGTGATTCGGGACTCGGCGCCGCCGTGCTGTTTACCCTGGTGCTCGTGGCCGTGCTGGCCCCCTGGTTGAGCCAAGCCGATCCGACCGTCCAATACGACCCCGTCAACGGCGCCAATCTGGCTCCGGGTTCGAGGCGCTTCGAGGTCCTTGGCCGAGACGGCAGCCGCCTTCTGGCGCGCAGAGTCGAGGTTACTCCCGACGGTGTGGCCGCCACGACCGAGGACGGGAGCCGTCTGATTCCGACGGAGTCGATCCAGCGAACCGAGCGCGGACGAATCACGCGCGAGCGGTTCTTTCCGCTTGGAACCGACCGGGTCGGCCGCGACGTCTGGGCTCGCCTCCTGCACGGCAGCCGGGTCTCTCTGGCGGTCGCCCTCCTGGCGGCCGTGCTGGCGAGTCTCCTGGGCGTGATCGTCGGCAGCGCGGCCGCCGTGGGAGGACGGCTAGCCGACACCGCGCTCATGCGACTCGTCGACGGCTTCGTCGCCTTCCCCAGGCTCTTTCTGTTACTCGCCCTGGCAGCGTTCCTGAATGCCGGTCCGATCACCGTCATCGTCGTCCTGGGTGCGACCAGCTGGATGTCCGTGGGTCGGCTAGTGCGAGCCGAGTTGCTGCGGCTCAAGAACACCGAAATGGCCCTCGCGGCGAGAGCCTCCGGCGCGAGCCAGCTGCGAACCCTGATCAGTCACCTGCTACCCAATGCGGCGGCTCCCGTCGTGGTGGCAACCACGCTCAGAATCGGTGACGTCCTGCTCCTCGAAGCCGCGCTGTCGTTTCTGGGGTTGGGTATCCGGCCGCCGACGCCGTCATGGGGCAACATGATTGCCGACGGTGTTCCGGACATCGCGACCGCTTGGTGGACGTCGACACTGCCCGGGCTTGCGATCGTCATCACAGTCGTTGCCTTCAACCTGGTGGGGGACGATCTGCAGTCCCGGCTGCGGCGAGGCCCGGCGGAGGCCTCTTAGCCCGGCCTTCTCACCAACGCTCTGCTGCAACGAACGCTGGTGAGAAGATCAGGCCAGTGCTGACATCGGATTTCGACTACGATCTGCCCCCCGAGCTCATTGCTCAGCAGGCGCTCGAGCGCGGTCGTAGCCGCCTGCTGACCGTGCCCTCGATCGGCCGGCCCGAGGATCATCAGATCTCCGAACTGCCGGAGATGCTCAGCCCCGGGGATCTTCTGGTGGTCAACAACACCCGCGTCCTCGCGGCTCGCCTGTTTGGCCGGCGGCCGGGCGGAGGTCGGGCGGAGATCCTCCTGGTCGCTCCTCGCGACCCCGAGGCAGGAATCGATCGGGCCAGCGAGTGGATCTGTCTGGGTCGGCCGCGCAAGCGGATGCGGCCAGGCACTCGGATTCTCTTCCACGACGACTTGCGGGTGGAGGTTCTCGAGCACCTGGCGCCGGATCGCCTATTGCTTCGGTTCTCTTCGCCCCCGGTACGGCATCTGTCGGAACTCGGCCATGTGCCCTTGCCCCCATACATCGCCCGCGACGACACCGACACCGATCGCGACCGCTATCAGACCGTCTACGCCGAGGTCCCCGGTGCGGTCGCGGCTCCAACCGCAGGTCTTCACTTCGACCGGGACCTGCTGGGGAGAATCGAGGCGCGCGGCATCGGAGTCGCCAAGCTCACTCTCCACGTGGGGCCCGGGACCTTCCGGCCGGTGAGTGTCGACCGCATCGACGACCACACAATGGAATCCGAGCGCTTCGAGATCGACGACAGCGCCGCTCTGGCAATCGAGAGGACCCGGGCGAGCGGCGGCCAGATCGTCGCGGTGGGTACAACGGTGGTACGGACCCTCGAGTCCGCGGTGCGCTCACCCGGTGGTCTCGTTGCCGCCAAGGGCTCGACCGAGCTCTTCATCAAGCCCGGCTTCGAGTTCAAGGTGGTGGACCGGCTGCTGACCAACTTCCACCTGCCGCGCTCTACGCTGCTGATGCTGGTCTCGGCATTCGCCGGCCGGAGGCGCGTGCTCGACGCCTACAGGCTCGCCGTGGAGCGCGGTTATAGGTTCTATTCGTACGGCGACGCCATGCTGCTCGACCGCTACGAGGGCCTAGGTCGCTGAGCGGGAGGCCGGCTGGCTATTTGGGGCCGAACACGCGTTTCAGGCTCACCGGCACGAGAAAGAACAGGACGAAGACTCCCGTCGCGTAGATCGGCGCCATCGGAACCCCGATCCGTATCGGCTTCGGCGCGAGCGACCACAACAGAAAGAGAGCTCCGCCCGGAGCCAGCAGCTCCAGAAAGAACAGGCGTCGACGAGTCGCCGGTGGCAGCGGATCGCCGCCCTGGCGCTCGAAGCGTCGCTCCCGACCGACCGCGAGGTTGCCCAGGAGCCAACCGCCGCTCGCCGCCAGTCCATACAGGTGGTAGAGGTTGAGGCGCAGGTAGCCGGCCAGGGGGTACCCGGCCAGCGCATGGACGCAGAACACTACCCAGCAGATCAAGAAGAAGAGGAGCATCCCGAGCTCGGCTCGTGCCGAAGCTCTGATTCCGCCGCCGGTCAACCTTCGCTTTGAATAAAGGCCTCGTAGGCCTCGGCCGTCATGAGCTGGTCGGCCTGTCCGGGCGACGAGACCCGCAGCTGAAACAGCCAGCCTTCGCCGTGGGGGTCGTCATTGACCTTCTCGGGTCCGTCGACCAGCGCCTCGTTGATTTCTACGACCTCGCCCGCAAGGGGCGTATAGACTTCCGCCACGGCCTTGACCGACTCGATCGTCCCGACTTCATCATCGGTCTCGAACGTAGCACCGACCTCGGGCAGCTCCACGTAGACGACGTCGCCGAGCTCGCTCTGTGCAAAATCCGTGATGCCTACGACGACGGTGTCTTCCTCGTCTCGCACCCACTCATGGTCTTTCGAGTATCTGTAGTCCTGCGGATACATCTCTCAACCCCCCAGGGTTCATGCGTTAGGTCGTTTCGCGCTTGTAGAACGGTAGCTTCACCTGCACGGCCGAGAGCCTGCGCCCACGCCGTTCAATCTCCATCTCACGCCCGACCCGGGCTAACTCACTCGGCACATAAGCCATGCCGATCGCCTTCTCGAGCGTCGGACTGAAGGTACCACTAGTGACCGTGCCCACGGAAGCTCCGTTCACGAACACCGAGTAGCCTTGGCGCGCGATGCCACGACCGGTGATCTCGAACCCGACCAACTTGCGAGCGGGACCCCTGGACTTGGCCTCGATCAGTGCGTCGCGCCCCACAAAAGGCCCCTTGTCGAGCTTGATCGTCCATCCCAACCTCGCCTCGAATGGCGTCGTGGTGTCGTCGATCTCGTGGCCATAGAGGGCCATCGCGGCCTCCGTTCGGAGGGTATCGCGGGCACCCAATCCTGCCGGCGCCAGACTGTGGCTCCGGCCGGCCGTCATCAGTTCCCGCCAGAGCCCGCCCGCGGCTTCGGCATCGACGAAGATCTCGAAACCGTCCTCACCCGTGTATCCAGTACGGGCGAGAAAAACCTTCCTGCCCGCCACGCAGCTCCATCTGCAACGGTAGTAGCCCAGCGTATCCAGCGGCTCGTCGGCCAGCGGAGTCAGCAGCGCCGCGGCTCGCGGTCCCTGCAGCGCAAGAAGCGCGAACGAATCGGTCGCGTCCCGAATCGACAGATCGGCGCCGTCTCCGAACTCACGCCTGGCGACGGCATGGAGATGCTCGAGGTCCTTCTCGGCGTTGGCGGCGTTAATCACCAGCAGGAACTCCTCCGCGGCCAACCGGTAGATGAGCAGATCGTCGATGTAGGTCCCGGCCTCGGTCAACAACGAGCTGTAATGAGCCTGCCCCGGCTCGAGCTTGCCGACGTCGTTGGGCGTTGCCAGCTGCAAGAACGCCTCGGCCTGTCCCCCGGCTACGATCACCTCTCCCATGTGCGAAACATCGAAGAGACCGGCCGTCGATCGAACCGCCCGATGCTCCTCCATGACGCCGGTGTAGCTCACTGGCATGCTCCAGCCGGCGAACGGGGCCATCTTTGCGCCGGCGGCCCGGTGCTCGGCATCGAGCGGCGATCTTCTGAGTGAATCGGGTTCCGTCATCTTCAGGAAGCCAGCGGCGGGGCGAAGCGCGGCGCGAACTATAGCAACCAAGGGCGGCAATTCACAGACCGGCAATCCGCGCGGTAGCTAAGTTCTTGATCCACAGACGTTTAGGTACTGGACAGAATCTCTTGTGGAAAAGCCGGGGGAGCCTCACGACAGGTCTCGAGCGAGTTCGCGTGATTCCCATAAGTCGCAAGGATTCAACTACTTAGAATCATTGCACAATCCCTTGTTCAATCCGTTGGAACCCGCGTCGTGAGCTTCGATCCGTGCTTTTTCCACATCCATTTCCTCAGTGTTTTCCACAGCAACTGTGGAAAGTTGCCGGCAGTCCGTCCATCCCGTTCTCGATGCTAGGCTTAGCGACCTTGTGCGAATCTCACGATAACAACACGCGAACATTCCGAGTCGGCGAAGCCATCACCGGGGTTCTGATTCTGGTCGCCGGCGCAGCGGCGTTGAGTGCCGCAACGGGCAAGCCGACCTTCCAGGACCGCTCGGCCGAGGCCGGGCTGGATTTTCGCCACTTCAATGGCATGGTAGGAGCCTTCTACTTCCCAGAAATGACCGGGCAGGGCGGCGGCTTGGTCGACTTCGACGGTGACGGCGACCTCGACCTCTTCTTCCGCCAGGGGACGCTTCTCGCAACCGGAGAGACACTCGACCAGGCGCTCTTTCCGATTGACAAACCGCTCGGGGATCGGCTGTATCGCAATGACCTCCACGAGACCGCGGCAGGAAAGGCTGCCGCCGCCTTTGTCGACGTCTCGGTCACCGCCGGCTTTCGCGACACCGGCTACGGCATGGGCCTCGCGGCCGGCGACTACGACGACGACGGCGACCTCGACCTCTATCTCACCAATTACGGCTCGAATCAGCTCTGGCGCAATCGCGGTGATGGGTCGTTCGAAAACGTGACTGCCGGAAGCGGCGCCGACGACCCCAGATGGAGTACGAGCGCGACCTTCGTCGACATCGATCAGGACGGAGACCTCGATCTGTTCGCGGCGAACTACGTGCAGTTCGACGTCGACGAGAACCCGAGATGCTTCGCCTCGACGTCGGCACTGGACTACTGCGGCCCGAGCGCCTTTACGTCGGAAAGCGATCTGCTTTTGCGCAACCGGGGCGACGGGACCTTCGAGGACATCTCGGTGAAGTCGGGAGTTGGCCGGGCGCGCGGCGCCGGCCTCGGCGTTATCTCCGGCGACTTCAACGGCGACGGCCGGCTCGATCTCTATGTGGCCAACGACGGTGAGGCCAACCACCTGTGGCTGGGCCGCGGCGACGGCACCTTCGCCGACGACGCCCTGTTCTCGGGCACCGCGCTGAATCGACACGGCTCTCCCGAAGCGAGCATGGGACTCGCCGCCGCGGACTTCGACGGCGACGGCAGCGAAGATCTCTTCCTCACTCATCTGGCCGAGGAATCCAATACCTTCTATCGCAATCTCGGCGACGGCCTGTTCGAAGACCGCAGCCGGGAGACCGGCCTGGCGGCACCGAGCATGCCCTACACCAGTTTCGGTGTGGCTCCGATCGATTTCGACAACGACGGCTGGCCGGACCTCGCGATCGCCAACGGTGCAGTACGAATCCTTCTGGATCTGGCCGCGCAGGGCGACATCTACCCTCTCGACCAGCCCAATCAGCTACATCGCAATCGCGGTGACGGATCGTTCGAGGAAGTTTCCTCCAGCGCCGGCGAAGCCTTCACTCTGTCAGAGGTCAGTCGAGGACTGGCGACCGGAGACCTCGATCACGACGGCGGCGTCGATTTGGTTGTTTTCAACAACAACGGCCCGGCCCGGATGCTCGCCAACCAGGCGGCGCCGGGGAAGCGATGGTTGGGAATCGCCCGCACAAAAGGAGGGGATCGCGTTCATGTGCTGACCAAGTCCAAGCGCGCCATTAGTCGTACCGCCCGCACGGACGGCAGCTACTGCTCGGTCAGCGACCTCAGGGTCACCGTCGGCCTCGGCGGCGAACCACCCCTGGAGCTCGAGGTCGACCGCGGTACCGGGCGCATGCGCTTTCTGGACCCGCCCTCGGACGTCTACCTCGTCCTGCCGCCGTAGGGGACACAATTCGTAATGCGACTCTAGTCCAGGTAGGCTCGCAGTTCGGGCCTCGCATTAGAGTTTGTGTCCCCTCCCTACGGTCACCCTGAGGCGGCGGGGATCGAGGTGCAGGCGCGCCACCTCGAGAGCCCTCCCCTCGGTTACGGCGAGCCAGCGATCGGTCACCCAGCCGCTATCGTCGAGGGGAACGCCGAAGAGCTCGGCCTGAGCCAGCAGCGTGGCCCATTGGCGAGCGGTCTCGCGCGCAAACGGCTCGCTTCCAAGCAGATAGGCACGCGCATCGCGAAGCTCCTCTTGGGTGACTCCATCATGCACCAGAGCCTCGAGCTCCTCGGCGACGGCCACTCCCACCTCATCGACGCGCTCGGGCGAGGTTCCCGCGGCAACGGTGAAGCTGCCGGCTTCGCGCCCGGCGCCGGCGACGGTGGCAATGCTGCAGCTGTATGCCAGACCTTCGAGCTCTCGGACCCGACGACTTATCCGTCCGTTCAGGTGCCCCCCGGCACCGAGGACGATCCCCACCAGGCCCAGGGGCCAGTAGTCGGGATCTCTGCGCGATGCGGTCACGGCGCCTCCAAACCAATGCGCCTGCTCGGACTCTTCGAGCTCGACCTCTTGATGAGACACGGTCTCGCCGCCGGAGTCCGCGGGTGTCGAGGGAAGGCCGCCGGGACTCGGCAAGCCGCCGAACAGGCCGAGGAGCTTGGCCTCGACGGCGCCTTCGACAATGTCTCCGGCGACGGTGACGATGGCACCTCGCTGCAAGCAAGACCGGTGAAAGGACTCGCAGGCTTCGGCCTCCAGACTCTCTAGGCTCTCGACGCTGCCCTGAAGCGGGCGGCCACGAGCCCCTGTGCCGTAAAGCTGCCGGGCGAAAGCCCACGAAGTCTTGACGTCCGGATGGTCGGCAAGCTGTTCGAGCTCTGCCGCGGCCTGTCGTGCGAGCCATCGGCAGCGCTCTTGCGGAAAGACCGAGCTTAGAACCAACTCGGCAGCCCAGTCCAGAGCCAGCTCCCAGTCGTCGGCAAGCGCGTCGATCGCAAGACCCTGAGCCTCGTAGCCGGCGTCGGCAACCATCGCGGCTCCCCGCTTCTCCGCCGCTTCCGAGATCACTCGCCAGCTTCTCGTTCGCGTGCCCTCGAGCAGAAGCCTGCCGCTCACCAGCGCCTGGCCCGGCAACGTCTCCGCGGTGCTACCCCCGGGCAACCACACCCGAACCGCGACCACCGGCGCACCCGGAACCCGCCGAACTCGAATCGATGCCATTTCAGTCGGCTCCCGCCCGGGCCCAACCGACCACCCCTCCGAGATCTCCGCCGGCCGTGGTCAGGTTGCGGCGAGCCACGGTCTCGAGGTCTTCGGACTCGCAGCCCAGGAGACCGCGTAGGTGGCGCTCCGGATAGCCCGCGTCGAATACCGCCTCCGCCTGTCCGACCGCAAGTCCCTGACGGAGGATGCGCTCCAGGCCGAAAACCCAATCCGCCAAGAGCATGCGCTTGGCGTTCTCGAGCTCGACCGGCGACTGAGGATGGCGCAGCAGCTCACGGAGTCCGTCGAGGACCAGGTCTTCGACTCGCGCCGGCTCGACTCCGGGCAGCAGCTCGGCGCTGATCATCGCGACACCGGGCCCGGCCGCCTCGGTCAACTCGGCGGACATCGCACTGCAGAGCTTGCCTTCGTCGACCAGACGCCGATGCAGGCGGCTCGAGCGGCCCCCGCCGAGAACCGTCATCCACAGTCGCCAGGGAGCGAAGTCATCGTGGTCCGCCCGCGGCGCCGGCAGCGCCACCAGAAGACGCGGGCTCCTGCCCTTGTCGTGGCGCACTCGCCGCAGCTCATCGGGTATGGCGAATGAGCCTCGCGGCGCTCGACGGTCGATGCCAATCGGCCTCGGCTTGCCGAGCCGAGTCTCGACTTCGGCCAGGGCCCCGCCTCCGAGGTCGCCGGCCAAGACCAGAACCGCATTGTCGGGACCATAGTTGGCCCGGTAGAAGCTCTCGAGCGCATTCCGGTCGATGGCTCGCACGGTCTCGCGCCTCCCCAGGATCGGTCGCCCGTAGGGATAGCCCCGGTAGTAGGTCTCCCTGGTGCGCAGTTCCAGGGCATCCCAGGGATCGTCCTCGTACATGGAGATCTCTTCCAGGATCACCTCGCGCTCGCGCTCGATCTCGCGCTCGTCCAGAGTCAAGTGCTCCATGCGGTCCGCCTCGATCTCGAGCGCGGTCTGCCAGTGCTCGCTCGCGAAGCTGAAGTAGTACGACGTTACGTCATGGCTCGTGAAGGCGTTGTTGTCACCGCCGAGTGACTGGGTCAGTCGATCGATCGAGCCCATGGGAAAGCGGTCGCTGCCCTTGAACATCATATGTTCGAGAAAGTGAGCGATGCCGCTGTACTCCGGGGGCTCGTCCCGAGCGCCTACCCGATACCAGAGAGACGCGACCACAATCGGGGCCTGCGAGCTAGGCACCAGCCGAACCTCCAGTCCGTTGTCCAGCCGGTACCGCTCGATGCCCCGGAGCGGGCCGAGCCAGCGATCAATGGTGTATCGGGGAGAATCAATCGGCACTGTCGAACGAGCCGAAGCCGAGCCCTTCGAGAGAATACGGCACCCTTTTCTGGCGTGGATAGAGATGTCGGCTCTGTTCGGTGAATCGGTGGAGCGAGTCTTCCCAGCGCAGCAGCGAAACCCGGATCAGCTCACTGTCCAGCTCGATCCAGTAGCAGGTGTTCTTGTCCTTCTCACTGCCTCGCCCCCGATTGGAGGTGGTCGTGCCGGAGTGCAGGATGACCACCGGTGGTCGCCCCTTGGGGTAGAACTCCTCGGAGTTCGCGATAAAGGACTGATGCTGGTGACCCGAGAGAATGAGATCGACCCCGGCGCTCGAGAAGAGGTCCACCGCTTCCGCCGCGTTCGACAGCACTCGCTGGGTGCCGAAGCGGGGCGGAGGAATCAGATGGTGGTGAGCCACCACAACCTTGAACAGGCCCTCCGGCGCACGCTCAAGCCGTTGGGCCACTCGCTGCAGTCGCGCCAGCCGAATCCGGCCTTCGGTGAAAGTCCAGCCGTGCGCGGTGTTGATGCCGATGACCAACAGCTCTTCGTCTTCGAAGAGTGGCTCGAGGTTGTTGTCGAAGTTCTTGCGATAGGCACCGTATGGGTTGAACACCCGCTCCCAGACGCGCCACAACGGCACGTCGTGATTGCCGGGAACCGTGATCGACGGCACCGGCAAGCTGTCGACAAACGCCCGAGCTTGCCGAAATTGCTCGGGCTTGGCTCTCTGGGTGAGATCCCCCGATACAACCACCAGATCGGGCCTTCGAACATTGACCATTCCCACGATCGATTTCGACAGGTCGGGCAAGTGCGGCGGACCGAAGTGGACGTCCGAGATGTGAAGAACTCTACGCAATCCGAAAAAGACTCCAGCGCGCCGGAGTCCGGCTGCGCAGTCGGGATGGGTGTGAAATGCGGGCCAGTGCGGCTACAGAACCTTGCGGCCGAAGAACTCGTTGAAGCCGTCGTTGACCGTTTCGCTGACGTACTCGGTGGCCGCCTTGAACAGCCTGCGTCCGCGCGATCGCCCGAGCAAGTAGCCGCCGAGCGCGGCCAGTGTCAGGGTCGATTTCGGATAACTCCAAACCAGCTGGCGCCAGTCGATCTCCTCGGGAAGGATCTCGTCGAGTATTTCGTCGGCCAGCGAGGTTCTCGTCTGACCGGCCTCCGCCGGCAACCTCTCTCGGTTCCTGCGCAGGGTCAGTGCCAACCTTCGAAGGTCCGGGTCATTCTCGGCGGCCGCGCAGCAGAATGCCGAGCAGAAAACCGGCTCCGACCGCCATCGCGATGGCCTTGCCAGGGTTCTGACGAACGTACTCGTTGACGTCTTCACCGAGATGCTCGAGATCCTTGGTCACCTTCTCGTAACCATGGCGCGCTCCCTCGCGGGCGCCTTCATACTTCTCTCGCGCCCCGGCGGACACGCGCTCGGCCTTTTCCTTGACGCTCTGGGTTGCTTTGCCGGCACCGTCCTTGATGCCGCGGATCTTGCTCTCGACGACTTCACCGAACTTCTCGCGAGCCGACTCCAATCGCTCGGCCGCGTCTTCAGGGGGGCCTTTGTCGATGTTCTCTGCCATGGGTTCCTCCGTTGTCCGCCTGCCACTCAATTTAGCACGTTCGGGGACACCATCATCGGGGACACCATTCCTTGGTGTCCCCTCCCGACTGCTTTTTGCATGCGCCATCGCCCCAACAGCCCCAGCCACTTGGTGTCCCCTACCAAATGGTTTTGCCTGGATCGCCCCTCTAACTTATTCCCGTCACGCCCCAGCCACTCACGAACCTCTGATACCACCACAAGAACACGACCACCAGATAAACCGCCAGGATCAGCAACAGCGCGACCACGGCGATCAGTCCGGCCAGCTTCCACCACGCCTCTCTGAGGACCAGCGCCAAGGAACCCGGCTCTTGAAGCAGCTGCAGGTTCTTCTGATGAGCCTTCCAGAACAAGTCAAACAGATTCCCTAGCAGCGGTATCGAGCCCACCACCGCGTCCAGAAGCGCATTGGCGAGCATGGCAAGGATCACCCCAAAGGGACGCCTTCTCCGGACCGCCACCACCAGAATCGGAACGCCGCACATCAGGCCGGCAAAGTCGCCGACAATCGGCACCAAGCCCAGGATCACGTCCAGGCCAAACGTGATCCGGGTGAACGGTATTCGCACCGCACTGTCGAGCAGATTCGTCCAACGCACCGTCCAAGGAGGCGGTTGCAGCGGTGATAAGCTGACCTCGTTCGATGGGGGGGGCTCGTCACTCATGTCCGAAGTTATATTCTCGGGAGCCTGCGGCACCGTCACCGGAAGCTGTACCTACCTGCGGTGGGGGAAGACCTCGGTCCTGGTGGACTGCGGACTGTATCAAGGCGATGACGAGCTCGAGCGGCGCAACTGGCGCAAGTTCGCGTTCCGTCCGCACGAGCTCCAGGCCGTCATTCTGACCCACGCCCATCTGGATCACACCGGACTCCTGCCCCGCCTCGTCGCCGAGGGATTCCAGGGCCCGATCTACTGCTCAAAGGCCAGTCGAGGGCTGGTTTCGCTGATCCTCCAGGACGCCGGCCATCTGCAGGAGGAGCAGGCTCGCTACGCCCGCAAGAAGGGCTACAGCCAGCACAAGGAACCCAAGCCGCTCTACACGGCCGACGACGCTCGCAAGACCCTCAGGCTTCTGAAGCGCCGCGCCTTCGAACACGAGTACGACGTCGCGCCCGGGGTCGTCTTCAGGTACGCGCGCGCCGGCCATCTGCTCGGCGCCGGCTCGGTGGAGATCAGCGCCAAGGGCTCCGACGGAAAGCATCGCACCTGGCTCTTCTCGGGCGACGTCGGTCGCTACGGTGTTCCGATTCTCAAGGACCCCGAGCCCTCGGCGAACGCACCGCACACTCTGGTTTTGGAGTCGACCTACGGCGACCGCGATCACAAGAGGACCGACCCGGCAAAGGAGTTCCGACAGACGATCAGGCGGGTCTTCGAGCGAGGCGGCACCGTCGTCATTCCCGCTTTCGCCCTGGGTCGCACTCAGGAGGTCCTCTATCACCTCGCCGGCCTGGTCAAGTCGGGCGATCTGGATCCCAAGGACGTCTTCCTCGACAGCCCGATGGCGATCAAGGCGACGGATCTCTATCGTCAGGCCAAGCAGGAGCACGACGAAGAGCTGGCCGAGCTCATCGAGCGAGAGATCAGCGGACTTGGTCCCGACCGCTTCAACCGCTGCCGGAGCGTCGAGCAGTCGAAGGCGCTCAACCGGCGTCGCAAACCCACGGTGATCGTCGCGGCGAGCGGCATGGCCACCGGCGGCCGCGTCGTCCACCACTTGAAACGACTGCTCCCGGATGAAAGGTCCGCGGTCGTTTTCGTCGGCTACCAGGCCGGGGGCACGCGTGGCCGCGCGCTGGTGAATGGTGCCGAGACAGTCGCGATTCACCGGCAGACGGTGCCCGTTCGCGCGGAGGTGATGAGCCTTCACGGTCTGTCCGCTCACGGCGATGGCGACGAGCTTCAGCGCTGGGTCGAGTCGCTGCCGGGCAAGCCCAAGAGGATCTTCCTGAATCACGGCGAAGATCCGGCCCGCAAGGTGCTCGCCGCGGAGCTCGAGACGCGCGGTTTCCCCAGAGCCAGGCTCCCGTACAGCGGCACCAAGGTGAAGTGGTAGGCGGAAATCGGGGACACCAATCGGGGACACCATTCCTTGGTGTCCCCTCCCGACTGATTTTCGAAGCCGCTGCTGGCGGTCCTAGCGCCGCTTCCCGTAGAGATCGAGGCGGTGGACCGGTTGCCAAACGTAGTAAACTGCGTCTTCCTGTGGGGCAGTAGCTCAGCTGGGAGAGCACCACGTTCGCAACGTGGGGGTCGAGGGTTCAAGTCCCTTCTGCTCCACCATTCTTGATGACATCTTCGATACCACTCCTTCCCGGCCTCGGCCTTCTGCTGATCGGCGCCGGTTTGGGTGTTCTGCTGGGCTACTACCTCGGCCGGAAGTACGGCGCCGCCGGCGCAGGGGTCGCTGGAAGGCTCGCCGTAGCCGAAGCCGCCGCCGAGACCGAGACCCAGCGCCGGCGAGAGCTCGACAGCGAGCTCGATGCTGCCCAGGAGACCGTCCGCGATCTCGACCGTCAGCTGGCCGTAGCGACCGAGCGCGGCCGGCTCTTCGAGGCCGCCAAGCAGGAGTTCGAGAAGGCGTTCGAAGCGCTCGCTCACCGCGCCATGACGAGCAACATCGAGGAGTTCTTGACGCTCGCCGGCCAGCGGCTCGAAACGGCTCGAGCGGAATCCGGCAAGGATCTCGACGAGCGCCGCCGCTCGATCGAGGACCTGGTCAAGCCGCTCGGCGAGAGCTTGCAGCGCCTCGACCAGCGCACTGTCGAGCTCGAGCGCGCTCGCACCGAAGCGTACTCGCGCCTCGATCAGCAGATGAGGCAGCTCGCCCTGGTCACTGAAGGCCTGCAGGAGAGAACCACCTCGCTGGCCTCGGCTCTGCGCGGCTCGGAGGTTCGCGGGCGCTGGGGAGAGGTCGCGTTGAAAAACGTCGCCGAGCTAGCCGGCATGAGCAAGCATTGCGACTTCGTCGAGCAGGAGACGCTCTCCGATGGCAGCCGCCCCGACATGGTGGTTCGCCTTCCCGGCGGACGCCGCATCGCGGTCGATGCCAAGGCCCCGCTCAACGCCTACCTCGAGGCCCAGGAGGCCACCGCCCCGCAGGCGAGAGAAGCGGCGCTCGATCGCCATGCCAAAGCAGTCCGCGACCACGTCAAGACGCTCGCGGCCCGGGCCTACGCCGAGAGCCTGGAGGGCGACCTCGACATGGTGGTCCTGTTCCTGCCCGGTGACCCCTTTCTCGCCGCGGCTTTCGAGCGCGATCCCAATCTGCAGGTCGATTCGCTTCGCCAGAAGGTACTGCTCGCGACGCCGACCACTCTCGTGGCTCTGCTCAGGACCGTCGCGATCTACTGGCAACAGAGCTCCATGGTTGAAAACGCCGAGGCCATCGCCGCCGCAGCTCGCGAGCTCTACGAGCGCGCCGCCAAGTTCGGCACCGACCTCTCGGACATGGGGCGCGGCCTGGCCACCGCATTGAACGCCTACAACCGCGCGGTCGGCTCCTACGACCGCCGCCTCATGCCCATGGGCCGACGGCTCGAGGAGATGATGGTCACACTCCAAACCAAGCGAGATCTCAAAGCGCCCGCGGGAATCGAAGGGACCGTCCGCCAATCCACCGAGGCCACCGCCGGCCGCGACATCGCCGATCCGCCCGAAAACGGGCGGCTGTTTCCCGATGCGCCACATCGCGAGAACTGAAGAGACCATGCCGGGTGGTCGGAGTTCTCGTCCCATGCCGAAGGCCATGGCGAAACTTGATACTGGCGGATTCGATCACGCGCGCTTGTGCACCACCCAGGTGGTCATGCATCTCTGGTCCTGAACCACGGTTGTCTTGATCGGATCCAAGAGCTCTCCGCCGAGCCGGTCGGTGAGGTCCAACAGCATCGCCTCATCCACGAGGTAGCGCTCGCTCCCGTCGGGCAGTGAGAATCGGCGACCCTCCAGGCGCCGAAAGCGATCCTCCATACCGATGGTCGAGGCCAGCCGGCAGAAGAAGATTCCGCCCGGCTTCAGAATCCTCCAGCTAGCGTCCAGTGCTTCCCTAAATTCCCGATCATCGCCGGCAAAGTGCAAGACCGCGCAGCTGATGACGAAGTCGGCCAAATGCGGCGGGAACGTCGTCTCCTCGATCGCCTCCGGCCGAAAGTTCGCGGCGGGAAGATCGGGAGCCAGCTCACCTGCCAAAAGCCGGAGGCTCTCGATGGCACCGCCGTTCGGGTCGACGCCGTAGACCTCGAAACCGGCTCGAAGAAGGTAGACGAGGTTGCGTCCACCACTGCAACCAACCTCGAACACGGTCATCCCAGACCGGATCCGGCCCCGGAGGATCTGGTCGAGGAGGTAGATGTCGATACCGCCAAAGACGGCTGCCGAGCGGGCCCGATCCGAGCCGCCTTCGGGCACTACTTGCCGCCCGAGACATCGATGAAAGTCCCGGTCGAATAGGACGCCTCGTCCGAGAGCAGCCAGAGAATCGCCTTTGCCACTTCCTCGGGCTGGCCTCCGCGTTTCATGGGAACGAGCTCCTTGACTCGCTCGACCCGGTCCGGCTCCCCGGCGGAGGCGTGAATGTCGGTGTAGGTGAAGCCGGGGCGGACCGCGTTGACGCGAATCCCCTCGGTGGCGACTTCACCCGCCAGGCCGATGGTGAAGGTGTCGATGGCGCCCTTCGAGGCGGCGTAGTCGACGTACTCTCCCGCAGAGCCCAGCTTGGCCGCGATCGAGGAGACATTGACAATCGCGCCGCCGTTGCCTCCGTTGTTCGTCGACATTCTCCGCACCGCTTCCCTCGCGCACAGAAACGAGCCCACGACGTTGGTACCGAAAACGCGCTCGAGCCGAGCCGCGGAGATCCGCTCGAGTCGCTGCTGGGTCTCGAGAATCCCAGCGTTGTTAACCAGGGCGTCGAGGGTTCCCAGCTCTGCGTCGACCCTTTCGAAAAGCGCCACGACTTCCGACTCCACACCGACGTCCGCGGCAACCGCAATCGCCCTGCGTCCCAAAGCCTCGAGATCCGAGATCACGCCGGCAGCCGCCTCGTGCCGTTCCCGGTACGAGATGCAGACGTCATAGCCGCGCTCGCCGGCGAGCCGGGCGGTCGCGGCACCGATGCCCCGACTTCCGCCGGTGATGACCAGGACCTTGCCCAAAGAGCGCTCGTTCAATCGATGTCGGTGACCATCGGTACGAATCGGACCGCGGCAACCCGCTGCTTTTTGACGCCGTCCTCGCCCTTCGTGACCACCACCAAGTCCTGGAAGTACCGGCCGACGGGAATGACCAGCCGGCCGCCCACCTCGAGCTGCTCGACCAGTTTCTGCGGAATCTCGGGCGGCGCCGCGGTGACGACGATGGCATCGAACGGAGCTGCCTCCGGCCAACCCTGATAGCCGTCACCGACTCGGTAGTGGATATTTCCGTACTCGAGTCGGTCGAGCGTACCCCTTGCCTGCTCGGCAAGCTCCTTCCGGATCTCTATCGTGTAGACCGTCGCCCCCATTTCCGACAGTACCGCCGCCTGGTACCCGGAGCCGGTGCCGATCTCCAGAACCTTCTCGCCGCCTTCCAGGTTCAAGAGGGCGGTCATCAGAGCGACCATGTAAGGCTGCGAGATCGTCTGGCCCGACCCGATCCGCTGCGGAAAATCGACGTAGGCCTGGTCGCGAAGCTCCTCGGGCACGAAGAGGTGCCGGGGTACGCTTCTCATGGCCTCGAGCACGTTTTCTTCCTCGATGCCGCGCGCGAAAATCTGCCTCTCGACCATATCCAGCCGATCCGCGACAAAAGGGTCGTTCTCCGGTGTCTGAGCGAACGCCATATCCGGCTCTGCCGTCAGGCCCAGCATAGCCAAAATGGCAATCAAGACCATCGGAAAAGCACGACTTCTGCGTAAGATCATCGAGCGCCCATCGACACGCTTTCGCCGGCGTCCTGAGGCAGGGACGGCGCCGGCCACGAAAACAGACTCACAGCGAAACAAATAACAGTGTCTTCTTCGCATGCAAACTCACGCCCTCTACCGACCTGCCGACCGAAATGATTCGACTGCAAGGGCGAGGCCAGCTCCCGCGATTATATGGCCGGCGCAGGCGGATTCATGCGGCCGACCGAAGTCGTAGCCGGAGAGCGGCCGGGTTCGATATCCTCTCCAGCGCCCATGCAAGTTTGTTTCACCAATCTGGGATGCAAGCTGAATCAAGCGGAGCTCGAGCATCTGGCCCGCGACTTCAGCCAAGCCGGTTTCCGCGTCACGCGAGATCTGGCTTCCGCCAATCTGCACGTGGTCAATACCTGTACCGTGACGCACGTCGCGGCGCGCGACTCGAGAAAGGTCGCGCGCAGAGGGCGGCGGCTGAACCCCGAGATTCGAACCGTCCTGACCGGGTGCTACGTAGCCGAGGACGAGATCCGGGCGCGCGCGGCTACCGGCGCCGATCTCATCGTGCCCAATCATGACAAGGAGCGGCTTCTAGAGGCGGTTCGGTGCGCGTTCCCCGAGTTGGAGCGCACCGCCATCGCTCGACCCGACGAAGCCGATATGCCCTACGCAGCGGTCGAGTTCGGCAACTCGCGAGCCCTCGTCAAGATCGAAGACGGCTGCAATGTGCGCTGCTCCTTTTGCATCATCCCGACGACCCGCGGGCGCCAGCGAAGCCGCCCTCCCGCCGATATCGTGACCGAGGTGCGCGAGCTGGTCAGAGCCGGATATCCCGAGATCATCCTTACCGGCGTACAGATCTCCTCGTATCGGTGGCGAGACACGGGCCTTTTCGATCTTGTCGTGCGCCTCCTGGATGAGACCACCGCCCGCCGGCTGCGCTTGACCTCGATCGCACCTTGGCAGTTCGACCAAAGACTTCTGGGCGTCTTTGAGTCGGGGCGCCTCTGCCGCCACATCCATTTGTCACTTCAAAGTGGCAGTTCCGCCACGCTCGAGCGCATGCGACGCCCCTACGGTGCCGGAGAGTTCGCCGACCTCGTTGCTCTGCTGCGAAAACGAGTCCCCGGTATCGCCATCACCACCGACGTGATCGTGGGATTCCCCGGGGAAAGTGACGCCGAGTTCCAGGAAAGCCTGGCCTTTGTTCGCGACCTGAACTTCGCCCGAGTTCACGTCTTTCCCTACTCGATCCGGCCGGGTACCGAAGCCGCCGGCCTAGCGGGGCAGATTGACGCCGCGGCGAAGAAGGAAAGGGTTCGACAGCTTCTGGCCGTTGCCGCGCAAGGCGAGCGCGCTTTCGTCGACAGCCAGCTGGGCTCTCTCTCCGAGGTGCTCTGGGAGAGAGAAACGCAGGGCGTCTGGCACGGCACCAGCGACAACTACATCCGCACAAGGACACGGAGCACCGCGAACCTCTCGCGGCGCTTGACCCGATCCGTACTCTCGAGCCGTGAGGGAAACGCGGCTCTCACCACTTTGACCACCAATGGAGCCGAACATGCCGCGTAGACGGAGGCGATCGAGATCGAGATCCCAGTCAAAGCCCGCCGAGCGGCCGGCTGAGCTACCTCCTGAGGAACCGGCCACCCCCCTCCTCGAGGTCGAGGACATCGCCGAAAGAATCGAAACGGTCCTCGACCACTCTCCAGCCGACGAGACCGAGGTCGTCTGGCTGGAAGTGCGACGCGGGGCCGCCAGGCGGCAGAACAGGCGGGTCGAGCTCAAGGTCCGACCCGAGCGCACCGTGTTGGTGCGCGTGCTCGACCTCGGCAGAGTCGGGAGCTTCCGCACCGGAGCCGCCGAGATCGGGCAGCTGTCGGACGCGGTTCGTTTCGCGATGGGACAGGCTCGGGTGCGCGAGCCCCTATCGGGGCTGCCTCACCTTCCGGCCGATCTCACCAAGCTTCCAGACAAAGGTCCGCTGCTGGATCCCGAGATTGCGGGCATGAGCCCGAAACGAATGCGATCCTGGTTATTGGAGCTCCCTGCCCGGCGCCAGAACCTCCAGGTC
The DNA here is from genome assembly GCA_024224155.1 of bacterium. NCBI lineage: Bacteria > bacterium. Next base: position 13,170 of record JAAENP010000295.1, on the reverse strand, counting down.
ACCTGGACTCACGCTCGAGTGCTGGTCTTCAACAGCCGCAAGGTCCGGCGCACGGCGGAGGCGACGGCGATCGGCATGGAGGTCCATACCGGTCGTAGACCCGGCGCGGGGCGCAGCCTGGATGCCTCGCGCAGCTTCCGCACCCTCGAAGCCGAGGCGCTGATCGAGCGCGCGCAAAGGCGGCACGCGACCGGAGCGCCGACCGAGTTGCCCGCGGGGCCACTGCCGGCGTTGCTGTCGCCGACCACGACGATCGAGCTGGTCGATCTCTTGAACCAGACCTCGTTTTCAGCCATGTCGTACTACGACGGCACCAGCTTCTTGCGGGAGCACATCAACGTCCAGGTCTTTGACCGCCAGCTCAACCTGAAGGACGACGGCACCGAACCGGCCGGGCTTCCCTTTCCGTTCGACCTCGAAGGCACGGCCAAACATCCGGTGGACCTGATCGCAAAAGGCGCGCCCAAGACGCCTACCCTGGATCAAAGGCAGGCGGCGGTGCTGGGGCTGCCACCCACGGCCCATGCGATCGGGGGCAACAACGCTCGAGCCGAGAACTTGTTCTTGATGCCCGGAACGGAATCGGCGGACGATCTCCTGGCCGCGGCCGACGGCGGTCTCTGGATCGGCTGGCTCGAGAACCTCGAGTGCTTCGAACCGCAGCGAGTCGGCTTCAGGGCCCGTGCCCGCGGCGTACGATTGATCCAGAACGGAGCGCTTGGCCCGGCGGTTCCGGACTTCATCTGGGAAGACAGCCTGCTACGCGCATTCTCGGGCTTGGCCGGCCTCGGCGCCGATACGGCTCGGCGGCTCGGAAATGACGGCTATACCGGCGGCATCAGCGCTCCTCCGGTTGCGCTGAGCTCGGTCACACCCAAAACCTAGCGGGCGCTCTGTCTCGACCGAAATGACAGCGCCAGCCTTCCGCTCCCTCCGGGATCGAGATCGGCAGCCGGAGATCATGGACCAACCCGGTCTCGAACCGGCCGCGCACCGGCAGGCGCTCCGGGGGCTCGACCGAATCAACCGAGTCTCGGGCACGGCTCGGCACTTCTGGCCGGAGCTCGAGAAGTTCTCGACGAGGAGCGAGAAACGGACCTTTCGAGTGCTCGACGCTGCCTGCGGAGGAGGAGACGTGGCCATCGCTCTCAGCGAAACCGCAAAACGCCGTAGAGTCGCCCTCGAGGTGGACGGCTGCGACATGAGTCCGACGGCGCTCGAGTACGCGCGCAAACGCGCAGCTCAGCGCGGCGCCGAGGTAGGCTTCTTTGAACATGACGTCATCGAGCATCGACTCCCGCACTACGACGCCGTTGTTTGCTCACTGTTTCTTCACCACCTGAGCGAGAGCCAGGCAGTGAGTTTCCTTGTTGCCCTGAGGGCGTCGGCGATTCGACTGGTTCAAATAAGTGATCTCCTGCGCAGCCGACTCGGCTACGCGTTTGCCGTGGCCGGGTGCCAGTTTCTGACCCGCTCGCCGGTCGTTCACACCGATGGCCCTCGATCGGTCGCGGCGGCATTTACGCTCGAGGAAATGACTAACCTCGCCGCGCGCGCGGGCCTCGACCGAGCGAACATTTTGCGCCGCTTCCCGGAGCGCTTTCTCCTGACCTGGAGACGGAGCTGAGTCCGGCGGCCACCATCGAGGCGGCCCAGGCGGCGGCCACGATATGGCCGGTCGCGGTGGTCGGCGCCGGGCCGGCAGGCGCCTTTGTCGCCCGCGAGCTGGCGCGCACCGGCGTTCGCGTCTTGCTAATCGACCGCCAGTGGTTCCCGCGTCCCAAGGTCTGCGGCGGCTGTCTCAACGGCAGAACGTTGGCTCTCTTGACGGATTCGGGTCTGGGAGACGAGCCGGCTTCGCTCGGCGGTGAACCGCTCGATCGCTTCGAACTGTGGACCGGCGGCCGAGCCGTGAGGCTCTCGATACCGCGCGGTATCGCGGTGTCACGCTCCGCTTTCGACGCTGCACTGGTCAGGGCAGCCATCACCGCCGGTGTCGAGTTCCTTCCCGGCTCGAGAGCGGTTTTGGGAACCGTCGAATCGAAGTCCCGGCTCGTCCGGCTGCCGCATGCGAAGTGTGAGATCGAAGCACGAGTCGTGATCGCCGCTGATGGCCTCGGAGGCAGCTTTCTCGGCCCCAGTTCCGAAACCAGATCCCACTCGGTTCCAGGGTCCCGGATCGGAGCCGGTGCGGTCGTCGAGGATATCCACCACTCGTATGCAGCCGGTGTAATCCACATGGCGGTGGGTCGCTCTGGCTACGTCGGCCTGGTCAAGGCCGAGGCCGGCCGGTTGAGTGTCGCGGCGGCTCTGGACCGTGAGGCGATCGAAGAAGGTCGGGGACTCGGGGGAGCCATCGCGGACCTACTTGCCGAAGCCGGTCTACCGGACGTGGGGGATTCGTCTTGCCACTGGCGCGGCACCGCCGCCCTCAGCAGACGGGCCCCGCGAGTTTCTTTTGAGCGGGTTTTTCTGATCGGCGACGCCGCCGGATACGTCGAGCCCTTCACCGGCGAGGGCATCTCATGGGCCCTCGAGGCCGCGCGCGAAGTCGCTCCGCTCGCGGCGAGCGGGGCGCGCGACTGGCACGATTCTCTCGAACGGCATTGGCGACGAAGGTATCAGCGCCGGATAGCTCGCCGGCAACACTGGTGCCGAGGTGTCGCCTGGGCCTTGCGACAGCCGCTCCTGGTTCTCTCGGCTACCCGGTTGCTCGGGACGGCACCCGGACTCGCAAAGCCGCTCATGACCCATCTCAACGCCGCGCCAGGGGAGGAAGCCCCTTGAGCCTCGCAATCCTCGGCTTCGGCACCGCGGTCCCGGGTCAACCGGTGCCGCAGCGGCGGGCCGCGGAGGTCGCCCAGCGCCTGTTCCCGAGCAACCGCGAACGCGAGCGAATGCTCACGATGCTCTACCGGTGGACCCGAGTCGCGTCTCGTCACAGCGTCCTCGACGACGGACCCGAAGACCAACCCGGCAGCCACCAGGGCTTCTTCCCCGCCTGGCGCGGGGAGGGCGACCGCGGTCCCACGACCGCCGAGCGCATGCAGCGCTACGAGGAGCAGGCCACTCCGCTCGCGACGCGGGCTTCACGGTCGGCCCTCGACGACGCGGGGATGCGTCCGAGCGCCGTCACTCACCTGGTCACGGTCTCGTGCACCGGCTTGAGCGCACCGGGAGTCGACGTGGCGCTGATCAGACAGCTCGGACTCCCAGCGGACGTAGAACGCTCGCACATCGGCTTCATGGGATGCCATGGGGCGCTCAACGGACTGCGAGTCGCGCGGTCCTTCGTCGAAGCCGACCCGGATGCGCTTGTGCTGCTCTGCGCCGTCGAGCTCTGCACCCTTCACGCCCACTACGGCTGGGATCCGGAGCAGATCGTCGCCAACGCCATCTTTTCGGACGGCGCGGCCGCCGTGGTCGGAGCAGCGGTCGGCAACGGCCACTCCGAAGCCTGGCAGGTGACCGCCAACGGATCGCGAATTATGAGCGACAGTGAAGACGCCATGACCTGGCGCGTGCGGGACCACGGTTTCGAGATGACGCTGTCGGCACGGGTACCGAATCTGATCCACGACCATGTCCGGCCCTGGCTCGAACAATGGCTGGCCCGCAATGGCCTTTCGATACCGGGCGTGGAGTCCTGGGCGATCCACCCGGGCGGTCCGCGGATCCTCGACGCCGTCGGGCGAGCAGCCGGCCTCGAGCGCGACGCCCTCGCGGCCTCATACGAGATCCTCCAGCGTTACGGCAACATGTCCTCGCCAACGGTCTTGTTCCTGCTCGAGAAGCTGCGCCGAGCGGAGGCGAAGCTCCCCCTGGTGGCACTCGGCTTCGGTCCGGGTCTGGCCATCGAAGCGGCCATCATTCGATAGATCGAGAGTCCGATAGGGTCAGGATCATGGCAGGCAGCGCACACATTCCATCGACGCGCGAGAGAGCCATCCGATACCTGATCGAGGCTTCAGACCTAGAGATCGAGGCCACCGAGGTGACCGACGCGACTTCGTTGCGCGAAGACCTCGAGATTGGCTCCCTCCAAGCGCTGACGCTGGTCATGGATCTCGAAGAAGAGTTCGGCATTGTGGTTGAGGACGACGAGTTCGAGTCGCTTCAGACCGTCGGCGACGTCATCAAGCTGCTGGAACCCAAGAGGTGAAACGCCGGGTCGCGGTAACCGGAGTCGGGCTGATCTCGCCCCTGGGCAATGACTACGCGACCGTGGTCGGATCGCTTCGCGAGGGCCGCAGCGGCGTGCGCGCGATGCCCGCGTGGCGCGATCACGGCCTCAGGAGCTTGATTGCCGGCGCCATCGTCGACATCGACACAAAGAAGCAGGCGGCCAGATTGCCCAAGAAGATCCTGCCCGGGATGTCCGACGGTGCCCTCTACTGCGCCCTGGCGACGCGGGACGCCGTGACCGATGCCGGACTGGGCGACGGAGAACTTCAAGACTCCCGCTGCGCTTGCATCATCGGCAGCGCCGTAGGCAGCGTTGACGCGGTCCGAAGAGCCGGTGAGCTCTACTTCTCCGGTCGACTCCGGCGCATCGACCCGTACACGCTCCTGCGCGGCATGTCGAGCTCTGCAAGCGCGACCGTGGCCAACGTCTTCAAGGTCCGCGGACCAAGCTACTCCATCAGCTCCGCCTGTGCCACTTCCGCGCACAACATAGGCCACGCTGCGGAGCTGATCCGCGCGGGCGTGGTCGATCGCGCCATTGCGGGCGGAGGCGAAGACGTGAGCGAGCTCATTACCGCCTCGTTTCAGTCCCTGCGCCTGGCTCTCTCGACCCACTCGAACGACCGGCCGACTGAAGCCTCGCGACCGTTCGACGCCGCACGCGACGGCTTTGTGATCAGTGGCGGAGCCGGCATCGTGATTCTCGAGGAGCTCGAGGCGGCGCGCCGGCGAACCGCTCGCATCAGAGGCGAGATCGTGGGCTACGCGGCGACCTCGGATGGCCATGACTTGGTGCTACCGGAGCCCAAGGGAGAGCAGGCCGCCGCATGCATGAGCCTGGCCCTGCGCGATGGCGCAATCGAGCCGGAAGCGGTCGACTACGTCAACTGCCACGCGACCTCGACCGCTCAAGGTGACCTCGCCGAGGTTCGAGCACTGCAAAGGGTCTTCGGCCGGGTTCTGCCGCCTTTCTCCTCGACCAAGTCGATGACCGGCCACGGTCTGGGCGCAGCCGGCGCACTCGAGCTGATCTATTGTCTGGGCATGATCGAGCACGAGTTCATCGCCCCTTCGATCAACGTCGATAACCCCGACCCCGCCGTCGAGGGCCTGTCGTTGGTTACCGAGTGTCGCGAGGACGGCCTCGATACCGTCGTGTCGAACAACTTCGGGTTCGGCGGCACCAATGCTTGTCTGGTTGTCAGGCGGTCTGATGGCTGAAGGCCGATCGGTAATCGACGCGCTGCGCCATCCCGACGGCAGTCTCGACCGTGCCGCGCTGAAGCAAGTCCTTCCCTACGGCGACGACTTCCTGTTCGTGGATCGTGTCTCGCGTTTGACCGCGCGAGACGTCGAAGCGAGCTTTCTCGTTCCGGAGCAGTCCAGGTATCTGCGCTCGCACTTCGTCGACCTCGCGGTAATGCCGGGTGTCCTCATCGGCGAGGGGCTAGCCCAGGCCGGCAGTCTGATCGTGCGCTACAACCTCCCGGCGCCCCAAGACAGCCATGTCCTGGGTCTGGAGATCGAGCGAGCGCGGTTTCACTCGCCCGCCCGGCCGGCGGAGACCTTGAGCTACAGGGTAAGCCTGGAAGCCTCGAGCCGGCGAACGGCCCGGCTGGAAGGCGAGGTCTGGGTCGGCGAGCGCAAAGTCTGCCAGGCGAAACTGGTCGTCGCGATCGTGGACCGCCTAGCCCTTCGTCAACGACTCGAGGGGCGCTAGCTCTTTCGAACCAGGACCACCGTCTGGTCGTCGCCCCGGGGGCCCGCGGCCCCGAACTCGGTCATCTGATCGCAGATCGAATCGGCGGTCTCGGCCAGAGGACGCTCAAAGCGCTCGGTGAGGCTGACTTCGAGTCGCTCCAGTCCGAACTCTTCGTCGCTGGCCGAAAGGCACTCGGTGATGCCATCGCTATAGAGACACAGTAGGTCGCCGCTCTCGAACTCGAGCTCCTCGAAGCTGTAGGTCGCCCGCTCGAAGAGACCGATTGGCAGGCCCGTGGCTCCAAGCTTTCGCGGAGCCTGTCCGGCGCGCAGCCAAAGTGAGGGGTTGTGGCCGCCACTCGCGTATCGGCCTCGTCCCGTGGCGGAATCGAGCTCGAGGGCGGCCAGGGTGATGAATGTGTTCGAGGCCGAGGAGTTGAAAATGTGTCTGTTCAGGGCGAACAGCAGGTCTTCTCGGCGGAGGCCCTGGTTCAACAAGAGTCGCAAGGCCGAATCCAGCGTCGAGACCAGCAGCGCAGCCGGCATTCCCTTGCCGGTAACGTCGCCGAGCACCACGAAATAGGTGCCCTCTTCTAGCCTGATGTAGTTGTAGTAGTCACCACCGACCGTCCGGGCCGACCGGCTCCATCCCGTCAGCTCGAACCCGTGCACCTCGGGTGTGGTCTCCGGCAGGAGTCGTTTCTGAATACCCGCGGCCAGCTCGCCCTCTCGCTCGAGGCGCTCTTTCTCCAAGGCCTGGCGATGAAGGTAGGCGTTCTCGAGAGCAATCGCGGCCTGATTCGCAAAGAGCTCCAGCGTGCGCCGGTCTGAGCTGCCGAAAGGCCCGACACCTTCGCGACTCTCCTTGTCTGCCACAACCAAAAGGCCCTTGACTTCCCTTTCGACCCGGATGGGCACGGCCAGAAGGTGCTCGCTCCCCGGCAGGACCTCGAACGCTTTGGAAGTCTGGCCCGTCAGCAACCGTTCGAGCTCCCCCGCCGGGACCCGTTCCGAGGCGCTGCCACCGAAGGTCTGCTCGAGACGAAACTCGTCGGCCGCGCTGCCGAAGAATGCACCTCGGCGAGCGTCGAGAAGCGAAACCGCTCGCAGCAAGATCTCTTCGGAGAGCTCGTCCAGGTTGAGGGTCGCAGCGATCGCGAGACCGACGTCATAGAGTGCATCGAGCTCGACGCCGCGATAGTTGACTTCGAACTGGCGGCGCTTGACATGCTCGGACTGGTCAAAAGCTCTTACGGCGGCCGCGAGTGCCGCCCGGCGCGGCCCGTCGATCTCGGTGGCCGCCGAGCCGGCGGGAAGTCCCTCGAAACAGACCGCTCCGCCCGGGACCGGAACCTCAAGGGCTTCGCTCCCGCCGGATGTCTCGCCATCCGACGCCACGACCAGCTCGGGCTGCGAACTGACGGTTCCGTTCAGAACCAGCTTGGCGACGCTGGCCCCCAGCTCCCCCATCAGGATCCGGAGCAGCTGCCTGAGGAGATCTCTTTCGGCCTTCCGCCCCTGGCTTGCGTCGGCTAGCTCTTCCCAGGCGTCCGCTGGCGAAGCCGTCGGAACCGGTTGCGGCATCGTCCTATCCGGTCATGCCGGCGACGCCGCCGTTCTCATCTTCGTAGATGTCGGCGTATTGGGTGAGTCCCATGATGTGGAACGTCTTCGCGATGGTCTTGGTGAGAGAGCAGAAGCCGAGCCTGCCGTCGATCTCGAGAATCCGCTCGATGATCTCGATGAGGATAGAGATGCCAATCGAGTTCACGATCTTCGTGCCTTCGAGGTTGAGCAGGAGCTTTTTCTCACCTTCGTCGATCAGCCGGTAGGCGATCTTGGCGATCTCCTCACCCCCCTGGTTGTTGATATAGCCCTCGGTATAGATCACCGAAAGGTCATCGCGCTTTTTCAGGGTCACTTTCAACGTGTCAGTCATCTTCCTCTCCCGGCCTAGCGTACTTCACCATGGTGATCGTAGTACCTTCGGCGTCGGACTCAATACCCACCTCGTCCATCAAGCCGCGGATAATCTTCAGGCCCCAACCGCGCTTGCGCTCGGCTTTCAGCTTTTCCTCGATCTTCGGCTCGGCGACCTCCGTGGGCTCGAATCCCCTACCGGTGTCGCGGACCGTGATCAACAGCTTCTCAGGTTCTTCGTTGCCGGTGACCGCAAACGTCAGGTACACGCGGCTGTCATCGGCATGACTGTGTTCGAAGGAGTTGATACACGCCTCGACGACGGCCATACGAACCTCATCTGTCTTGTCAGCGGCAAGTCCCATGAACTCCGCCATTGCGGTCGCCGTCTTGCTCGCCGCGATCTCCATGTCGGCGACCATCGGAAGCGTCAAAGTGACCTCCCTCAGCACGGCGTGGCTAGCCATCCTTACACGAACCTCAAGCGCACGACTCTATCCGATGTTGGCGAACCGGCAGTCTACAGTGCCAAATAGAGCTCGAGAAGGTATACGGCGAGGGGCTGAACAAAGCCGTTGGCAAGAAGCCACGCGAAGCTGACCAGAGTTCCCAACGAAATCACCACGTCCATCGAGACGGGCGAGACAACCGGCAGGACCTTGCGAAGCGCTTCGAGCATGCGAACCTCCTGGGACGTCGCCGATAACAGCAACGGCGCTGCCAACCCAACTACACCCGGGTGATCGGTGGCTAACAAGCGCAGAATCAACAGTTAGAGGCTTCGAGCTCAAGCTGCGATGCGAGCGCAGGAATCGCCAGGCTGCGACATCTTGCCGCGGCTCTGAGGTCTGGCACTCACAGGAAGCCGTAGCCTGCGCTGTTTCGGCTCAATCTCAGTCCGAATGGGGCACATTGTCCCATATCGGGCATTATGTCGCAATCAGAAACCCTTCCGCTGCAGGGTCCGGCGATCGATTCCGAGAATCTGGGCGGCCCGCGACTTGTTGCCCCCTGTGAGCCGGAGCACCTTGCCGATGTGCTGGCGCTCGACCGCACCGAGATCCAGGGCCTTCGGCCCCTCGCCCCCGGCCTCACCGAGCAGCGGACGAACCACTTCTGCGGTTACCTGTTCGTCGGCCAGAGAGACAGCCGCCTCCATCATGTTCTGCAACTCCCGAACGTTGCCCGGGAAATCGTAGGCAAGGAGGAGAGCCAACGCGTCCGGGTGGACGCGGAGCACCGGTATGCCCTCTCGTTGGCAGAAACTCTCGACCACGTGGCGGACCAGATGAGGAATGTCCTCTCTTCTTTCGCGCAGTGGCGGTAGCTGGATCTCGACACCCTTCAGGCGGTAGTAGAGGTCCTGGCGAAAGCTGCCATCGCTCACCAATCGCTCGAGATCTCGATGGGTCGCGGCCACCAGACGAACGTCGACTGAAATCGGAGTCCGCGCTCCAACCCGAACCACCTCTCGCTCCTGAAGCGCCCGCAGCAGCTTGACCTGAACCTCCGGACGGATGTCACCGATCTCGTCCAGAAACAGCGTCCCCTCGTGGGCGAGTTCGAGTTTGCCTCGGCGGGCGGTAACGCCGGTTGCGACCCCCTCTTCGATGCCGAACAGCTCGCTTTCGAGCAGTGTCTCGGGCACCGCTGCACAGTCTACCGCCACCAACGGACCGGGTCGGCCCGAGCGGAGATGAAGCAGCTTTGCGACCAACTCCTTCCCGGTCCCACTCTCCCCACGGATCACCACGCTGACGCCACGGGGAGCGACGCGCTCGGCAACCTCCAGGGCACGGCGCATGGCCGGCGCTCTTGCCACGATCCGCCGATCTTCCAAGTCGGCCGTAAACAGCTCCTTGAGCACACGGTTCTCTTCCTCGAGACGGTCCTTCTGGACGCGCAGGCTCTCGAGCTGGCGAGCGCCATCCAGCGCAACGCCCGCCAGCGCCGACACCGCCTCGAGAAAGCGCCGATCCTCGGGAGGAAAGCTCGAGCTGTCCGGCTCGGCGCTGTCTCCACCGCGAGTCTCCTTGTCCAGCAGCGCGAGATAACCCAGAAAAACGCCGCGATAGGCGACGGGTGTCGCCACCAGAGCTTCGAACGGGCGTCCGGCGAGCTTGCCGTCCTTGAGGGCGATGGTCTGGCCGCTCGCCAGAAGCTCATTCCAGACCGGTTCGGCAAAGAGGGCGATCGCATCGGGCGGACCGCCTACCCACCCCACTCCGGAAACCGCACGGGGATCGCCGTAGGCGTCCCGGGTCACCGCCACCGCGGCCGCCGGATCGAGCACGGCGCAAACGCGCTCGAGCACTTCATCCACCAGCTCCTGCTCCGGCCGGTGCGCGTGCAGTGCCACCGCGAGGTCGTTCAGCGTCTCGAGCTGGAGGATCCTCCTTTTTTCGGCGAGGCTGGAGCGTGGCGGCGAGCTCACGGCGTTATTCTAGCCTGGGCTTTTTGCCGCACTCATCCGGGAGGCGGCCTCGGCGTCTGCCGTGCCGACTCGAGGTAGTCTTTTCGCTGCAGCGTTTTGCGGGATCCGAACGCGGCCGCCCGGCCTAGAGCGCCTTTCTCAGGTACTGTCCGGTGTGGCTCTGCTTGACTCTGGCGACCTTCTCGGGCGGACCTGAGGCCACCAGATGCCCGCCCTCGCCGCCGCCTTCCGGACCGAGATCGAGGATCCAGTCCGCGGTCTTGATGACTTCGAGGTTGTGCTCGATCACCACGACTGTGTTTCCGGTCTCGACCAGCCGATGCAGAAGTCGCAGGAGCTTGCCGACGTCATCGAAATGCAGGCCGGTCGTGGGCTCATCGAGAAGGTACAGCGTCCGGCCGGTGGCGCGCTTGCAGAGCTCGCGAGCGAGCTTGACCCGCTGGGCTTCGCCGCCCGAGAGCGTCGTCGCCGGTTGACCCAGTCGAATGTAGCCGAGGCCTACCTCGTTCAGGGTGCCGAGAATCCGCGCCACCGGCGGCACATTGCGAAAGAACTCGCTCGCTTCCTCCACCGGCATGTCCAGAATCTCGGCGATATTCTTGCCTTTGTACCTAACCTCGAGAGTCTCGCGCCCATAGCGTTTGCCGCCGCAGATTTCGCAAGTGACGTAGATATCGGGGAGGAAGTGCATCTCGATCTTGATCTGACCATCTCCCTTGCAGGCCTCGCACCGCCCCCCCTTGACGTTGAAGCTGAAACGCCCCGGCTTGTAGCCGCGCATACGCGCCTCGGGCGTCTTCGCCATGAGCGAACGGATGTGCTGAAAGACGTTGGTGTAGGTGGCCGGGTTCGATCTCGGCGTTCGCCCGATCGGGCTCTGGTCGATGGCGATCACCTTGTCCAAGTGCTCGAGACCGGCGATCCGGGTGTGCTTGCCGGCGCGCTCTTGAGCCCGGTAGAAGCGCTGGGCCAGTGCTCGGTACAGAATGTCGTTGACCAGGCTGCTCTTGCCCGAGCCCGAGACACCGGTCACGACGATGAAGAGTCCGAGCGGAAACTCGACCGTCAGATTCTTCAGGTTGTTGTGGCTGGCGCCGCTCACCACCAGCGTGCGTCCGCCGGGCAGGTTTCGCTTCCCGGGCGTGGGCACGTGCAGATCGCCCCGCAGGTAGTGCCCGGTGAGAGAATCGGGGTGCTCCTCGACCTCCCGCGGGGTGCCCTGGGCGACCACCTCGCCGCCGTGAATGCCCGCGCCGGGACCCAGGTCGATCACCCAGTCCGCCGATCGGATGGTCTCTTCGTCATGCTCCACGACCAGTACCGAGTTGCCTAGGTCGCGCATGCCTCTGAGAGTCTTCAGGAGTCGCGCGTTGTCGCGCTGGTGAAGCCCGATCGAAGGCTCGTCGAGAACGTAGAGCACCCCCATCAGCTTGCTGCCGATCTGCGTGGCCAGACGAATCCGCTGGCTCTCCCCACCGGAGAGGGTGCCCGACGATCTGTCCAAGGACAGGTAGCCGACACCCACAGCTCGGAGGAATCCCAGACGGTCCTGGATCTCTTGCACGACCTTGCCGGCGATCGCCGTTTCACGCCTGTCCAGCTTCAAGCCCGAGAAGAACTCGCCCAGCTCATCGACCGTTTGATCCGAGAGCTGATCGATCGAGCGACCTGAGACCTTGACCGCCAGGGCTTCCGGGCGCAGCCGACGTCCGTCGCACTCCGGACAGGTGTGTACCGCCATGTACTTTTCGATCTCGGCGCGAATCGACGTCGAGTCGGTGTCTTTGTAACGTCGCTCGAGGACCGGAATGATGCCCTCGTAGGCCCCGGTCCACTTGTAGCTCGATTTCTTTCCGCTCAGCTCGAAGGTCAGCTCCTTGTCGCCACTGCCATAGAGAATCGCCTGGCGCGCCTTCTTGGGGAGCTTGTTCCACGGCTCGGACAGCTCGAAGCGCATCTCTTTCGCCAGAGTCCTGATCATGCGCATGCGCCAGGACTTGCTGCTCGACGGCCACGGCGCAATCGCTCCGGCATCGATCGATCGTTCCGGGTCCGCGATCACACGATCCTCGTCCACCGCCATGATCGTGCCCAGGCCCGAACACTTCGAACAGGCTCCGTAGGGGCTGTTGAATGAGAACAGTCGGGGGGTGATCTCGGCGAGATTGGTACCACAGCTCGCGCACGAATAATCCTGTGAGAGGGTCTCCTCGGCAACGCCCGAGGGCGCCACGATGACCAAACCACCACTCACCTTGAGCGCGGTCTCGAGCGAAGACGCCAACCGGCCCTCGAGTCCGGGTCGAATGACCAGGCGATCGATCACGATATCGATTGAGTGCTTCTTCTGCTTGTCCAGTTTCGGTGGCTCACCCCCGAGATCGACCATCTCTCCATCAATTCGAGCTCGCACGAACCCATCTTTCGCCATCTGTGCCAGCTGCTTCTGGTACTCGCCCTTCTTGCCGCGAACGTAGGGCGCGTACAGAACCACGCGGCTTCGCTCCGGCAGAGCCAGTATCCGGTCCACCATCTGCTGGACCGTTTGAGGGCGAATCTCACGGCCGCACTTCGTGCAATGCGGGGTCCCGACCGAAGAGAACAGAAGCCGCATGTAGTCGTAGATCTCGGTCACCGTCCCCACCGTCGAGCGCGGATTGCGCGACACCGACTTCTGCTCGATCGAGATCGCCGGCGACAGTCCCTCGATCGAGTCGACGTCGGGCTTTTCCATCTGTTGGAGAAACTGGCGGGCGTAGGCCGACAGCGACTCCACGTAGCGCCGCTGCCCTTCGGCATAGATGGTGTCGAAGGCCAGCGATGACTTGCCCGAGCCGGACAGGCCGGTGATCACCACCAGTCGGTCGCGTGGGATGCTCACGTCCAGCTGGCGGAGGTTGTGTTCGCAGGCGCCCCGGATCTCTATGAAT